>JACMLS010000279.1 GCA_014379485.1 Bacteroidia bacterium
CAAACAGGCTTACAATACTTTTGAAGCAAAACTTAATTTACTCTCTCATTTTACAGATTCATCCAAATTAAATCACGACATCAATCTTAATTTTTACAATCTTACAGACAAGTATAAACTAAACGAAAGCAATATTTCTGCAAACGGATTAGTAAAAACTTATATTAAAGGAGAGCGCTTTAACGTGTTTGGTTCTGTTGATTTTTACAATCACAAAATGAGCAATGATACGGTAAACAATTTTATTGCAAAACTCTATCCGTATTTTGAAGCAGGCGGAAAAAAATGGAGCGCAGACATTGGCCCTGCAATTGCCATTGACAAATTCAGTGATTCTTCTGCAAAATTCCGTGGTTACCTGCGTTTTAATGTACACTACAACGTTTACAACAACATTATTATTCCGTATGCCGGAACGGGTGGTGATCTGCAGAAAAATTCTTTCCGCAATCTTATGCAGGTAAATCCTTTTATCCAATCCACTGTCCGGTTAAAAAATACAAACACAAAATTTGAGGGCTTTGTTGGCTTAAGAGGCGCTTTAAGTGCTAAAATGAATTACGATGCCAAAGTAACTTACCAGAAAGTAGGCGATCTGGCCATGTATTTAGTAGATTATTCAGATCCGCTCAAAAACCGCTTTAAAATGGTTTACGACAATGCAGACATCCTGAAGGTCAGCGGACAGCTTAAATACAGCCACAAAGAGAAAATAAACGTAATTGCAGGCGGAAATTACTATCACTACAAGATGCAAACAGAAAAATACGCCTGGCACAAACCTTCTTTCGACATAAAACTGAGCGGAATTTATAATATAAAAAGCAAGATCATTACCCGTATGGACTTGTTTTTTATAGGCAACCAGTGGGCTCAGCAGGTGGTTACAGACGCAGCAGGTGTAAGCGTAACCAATCCTGTAAACATTAAAGGCATGGCAGACATTAATCTTGGTTTTGAATACAGATACTCTAAATTCCTTTCTGCCTTTGCAAACTTCAACAACGTGGCAAATTTCAGGTACTATCGTTGGGACAGGTATCCTACACAACGTTTTAACTTTATGGTGGGGCTTACTTTCATCCCGTTTTAAACGCTTTTTCTTCCAAAAAAACAGCTCTTTTTTTTAAGATTATCCGAACTAAAATTTCCAAATTTTTTACCCGGATTTAAGCCTGTTTTTTTCAACAAATGTTAACAAGTTTTATGTCCTAAAACCGGCTTTTTTTCTCTATATTTGAGAGATAAGCACAACTAAAATTTAATTAACCATTTCATAGGGAAAAATGAAAAAAAAACCTGTTTTTAGCCGGTGATTTTTTTTCAGGATTTCCAACAAGCAAAAAACCAATTTAAAACCAAACAGATTTATGTCAGATTTAGTGAACGAAACAGAGAACGGAAATTACGGAGCAGACAGCATCCAGGTACTTGAAGGATTAGAAGCAGTAAGAAAAAGGCCCGCCATGTACATTGGCGATGTAGGTATCAAAGGCCTTCACCATTTGGTTTACGAAGTAGTAGACAATTCAATTGACGAGGCGCTTGCAGGGCATTGTAATAACATTGATGTGCGCATTCTGCACGACAACAGTATTTCTGTAAAAGATGACGGGCGTGGCATTCCTACCGGAATGATGACCAAAGAAAACAAATCTGCGCTAGAGGTTGTACTTACCGTACTGCATGCCGGTGGAAAATTTGATAAAGACACCTATAAAGTTTCAGGCGGCTTGCATGGTGTTGGTGTAAGTTGTGTAAACGCGCTTTCTACCGCATTAAAAGCAGAAGTACACCGCGAAGGAAAAATGTTTGTGCAGGAATACTCTTGCGGAAAACCTTTGTACGATGTAAAAGTGGTTGGTGAAACCACCACCCGCGGAACTACCATTACATTTAAACCAGATCTTAGCATTTTTATTGCGAGCGAATATAATTTCAACACACTCGCAACCCGTTTACGCGAACTTTCTTTTTTGAATAAGGGAATTAAAATTTCTCTAACAGACGAGCGCACAAAAGATGAGAACGGAAATTTTCCGCGCGAAGATTTTTTATCTACAGGTGGACTAAGAGAATTTGTTGAGTACCTGGATGCAAGCAGAGAGCGCTTAATTGATGAGCCCATTTACATGGAAGGAGAAAAAGCCGGAATCCCTGTAGAGGTGGCCATGCTTTACAATTCTTCTTTCAGCGAAAGCGTACAGAGTTATGTAAACAACATTAACACCATTGAAGGAGGAACGCATCTTGCCGGATTCAGAAGAGGATTGACCAGAACACTGAAAAGCTACGCTGAAAAGAACGGAATGCTGCAAAAAGTAAAATTTGAGATCAGCGGAGACGATTTTCGCGAAGGTCTTACTGCGGTTATCTCGGTAAAAGTTCAGGAGCCGCAATTTGAGGGGCAAACAAAGACCAAACTCGGTAATAACGATGTAATGGGCGCAGTTGACCAGGCTGTGAGCGAAATGCTTGCCAATTACCTGGAAGAGCATCCGCGTCAGGCAAAAATTATTGTAGATAAAGTTGTGTTGGCTGCTACTGCCCGCCACGCTGCCCGCAAAGCGCGTGAGATGGTGCAACGCAAAAGTATTATGACAGGATCCGGTTTACCGGGAAAACTTTCTGATTGTTCTGACACAGATCCGGTAAAATGCGAATTGTTTTTAGTTGAGGGAGATTCTGCGGGCGGAACTGCAAAACAAGGCCGCAACAGAAATTACCAGGCCATTCTGCCTTTACGCGGAAAAATTCTGAACGTAGAAAAAGCGCTTGAATATAAAATTTACGATAACGAAGAGATCAAAAATATTTTCACCGCACTTGGTGTTTTCAGAGGAACTACTGAAGACGATCGCGCCTTGAACATTGATAAATTACGTTATCATAAAGTGGTGATTATGTGCGACGCCGATGTAGATGGCTCTCACATCACTACCTTAATTCTCACTTTCTTTTTCCGCCACATGAAAACACTTATTGAGTGCGGACATATTTACATTGCGGCTCCCCCACTCTACCTCGTAAAAAAAGGAAAAGAACAACGCTATTGCTGGAACGAGGAACAACGTGAAGCAGCTGTAAGAGAAATTGGCGGAGAAAAAACAGATACAGTTGGCGTACAACGTTACAAAGGTCTTGGAGAAATGAACGCAGAACAATTGTGGGAAACTACAATGAATCCTGAGTCAAGAACATTAAGACAAGTTACTATTGACAGCGCTGCCGAAGCAGACCGCGTTTTTAGTATGTTAATGGGAGATGAAGTTCCGCCAAGAAGAGAATTTATTGAAAAAAATGCCAAATACGCAAAAATAGACGCTTAAAAAGATTTATTACTAATAAAGAGTCGTCTCGTCAGTTCTGGCAAGACGGCTTTTTTTTCCGGCAAAAATTATGGAACAAACAATTCTGCGCCTCGTAAACCAGTTTTTTGAACTGGGAAAAAAAATGAAACAAAAGGAAGATGCTTCCTATGAAAGACAAATGGGAAGGCTGGCAGAAACTTTTATAGAAATGGGCTACGAGTTCCACGATCCGCATATGGAAGCATATAACGATACGCGTACTGATTGTGAAGCCAGCATTTCAGGAAACGGAAAAGGAACACTTTATATTTCAGAAGTAATAAAACCACTTGTCATCCGTAACGAAGAAGGAAGAAAAACAATAATACAAAAAGCGGTTGTGATTGTTGAATCTGCCTGAAAATTGCCAGGCTTCGACTCCGCTCAGCCTGACAAAAATGAACTAAAATTAAACTTGTAAATTGGTTTACAGTTTACGGTTAGTTAGTTTGAGTTAATAACTTCTTAACCTTGCAACCGATAACCAGTAACCAGTAACCAACAAACTTTTTGACTAACCAAAGATAACCGTAAACCGAAAACTTTTTTAAACTTTTTCTTATGCCAACAATTAATTTCGGAATAGACCTGGGTACCACCAATTCGCTCATTGCAAAATATCAGAACGGAAATGTAGAAATCTATAAAAATCCATTGGGTTTAAAAGAAACTTTGCCTTCAGTAGTTGGATTCAGAAAAGATAAAATTCTTGTGGGAGAGAAGGCAAGAGAATTTATTGAAAAAGATCCTGAAAATGTGTTTGCTACTTTTAAACGTAAAATGGGCACCAACGAAAGTTATTTCATTAAATCGCTCGAAAAAACAATTACACCCATTGAACTTTCGGCCATCGTTTTAAAAGAGCTCAAAAATTTTGTTTATACCGGAGAGCAATTCAACTCAGTGGTTATTACAATTCCGGCCTCGTTTGATACCATACAAAGTAACGCCACAAAAAAAGCGGGCTATGAAGCCGGATTTAAAGAAGTGGTTTTGCTTCAAGAGCCCATTGCAGCCAGTGTTGCTTATGCAAATAAAGAAAACGAAAAAACACTGGGCGATCAGTGGATTGTGTATGACCTTGGCGGCGGAACTTTTGACGTGGCACTCATCCGCATAAAAAACGGAGAAATGAAAGTAATAGACCACGAAGGAAATAATTTTTTGGGAGGGATGGATTTTGATAACAGAATTGTAGAGAAAATAATTATTCCGTATCTGGCAGTTACAGGTCGCTTTGATGATCTTGACAATGAGATGAAAAGTTTTAAGGGAAAACACAACAAACTTTATTACAAATTACTGAACCAGGCAGAAGAAGCAAAAAAAATGCTTTCGCAAAGACCAGAAACAGAAATTGAGTTTGAAATTGTAAACAACGATGGTGACACAGAAGAAATGATCCTGACCATTACGCGCGAACAATTTGAAGCTGCAATTTTTGATCTTGTAAAAGATTCTGTAGATTTTATAAAAAAAATAATTGAAAGAAATAATTTAGACAAAGAAGCCATTAACCATATTTTAATGGTGGGCGGCAGTACTTACGTTCCCCTTGTAAGAAACCACCTTACAAGTGAATTGGGCATTCCGGTAAATTTTGCGGTAGATCCAACCACCGCCGTTGCAGTTGGAGCCGCTTATTTTGCAGGAACAAAAACAATTTCTGTTGCTGCAGAACCAGAACCTTTAAAAGGAGCGCTAAAAAGTCCAATCACCGTAAAAACTGCTTATCAGAAAACAACGCAAGACGAAGAAGAATTTTTCAGCGCTTCTGTTGTGGGTACTTTTAACGATTTTACTTACCGCATTACGCGCGACGACGGAGGTTTTGATTCGGGAATAAAAAAACTGAACGCAAAAGTTTCTGAAGTGTTACCGTTGCTTAAAAATTCAGTCAATTGTTTTTCATTTTTCATTTTTGACAAAGACGGAAATAAAATACCGCATAACACCTCCGTAATAGAAATTTCTCACGGAAAATTTTCTGTACTTGGCCAGCCTTTACCCAACGATATTTGTCTTGAAATTGACGACAAAACTCATGGAAGCACAAGATTAGAAGTTGTGTTTGAAAAAAATGCCATTCTGCCCTTAAAGAAAAAATTAACCAAAGAAATAACCAAAACAATTAAAAAAGATTCTACCGATTCAATTATCATTAATGTTGTTGAAGGAAGCCGTTTTGCAGCGCCCGCCAGCAATCTTGCCATTGGTTCTATACAAGTAAGCGGCAAACAAATTGAACGCGATATGATAAAAGGTTCTGATATAGAATTGCATTTTGAAATGACAGAAAGCCGTGATCTGAAAATAAACGCTATAATACTTATATCGGATCAGGAATTCGGGAATGTATTTAATCCGTCTGCGCGCCACATCAATATTTCTAAACTCATA
>JACMLS010000280.1 GCA_014379485.1 Bacteroidia bacterium
ACAAGTATCTCAACGCAGAAAGTCCGCCCGAAGAAACGCCTATTACAATTGCTTCAAACTGCATTTACTATTAATATTTCTTTTTAAAAATTCTTTGTTTTTTATCTATTTCAGTATAGTCATTGCCCAGATCTGTAAAGCGTAAACTTTCTTTTGATCCAAGGCATAAAATACCGCCATGAATCAGGCTGTTATAAAAAAGTCTGTTCACTTTATTTTGCAAATTTTTATTGAAATAGATAAGAACGTTTCTGCACAGTATTAAGTTTACTTCTGCAAAAACACTATCAGTAACCAGGTTATGATTTGCCCATACAATATTTTTTTTCAACGATTGATTCATTATTACGTTTGCATTATCTGAAGTGTAATAACCGGAAAAAGATTCTTTGCCGCCTGAGAGCTGATAGTTGGTGGTGTATTCCTTCATCATGGCATTAGAAAAAATCCCTTCTTTTGCCTGGTTCAGTGCTCTCTGGTTAAAATCTGTTGCGTAAATAGTAGTTCTGTCATACAAGCCTTCTTCCTGCAAAAGAATGGCCATTGAATAAGCTTCTTCTCCGGTAGCACAGCCTGCATGCCATATTTTTATGAATGGATACGTTTTTAAAATGGGAATAATATTATCACGAAGCGATTTATAAAACGCAGCATCGCGAAACATTTCTGTTACAGTAATTGACAAGTCCTGTAAAAGTTCTGAAGCAAAAGTTTCATCATTCAACACTTTAAACTGCATTTCAGAAAGATCTTCTATTGCAGACATTTTCATTCTGCTCATGAGCCTGCGTTTAATATGCGCTTCAGAATATTGTCTGAAATCATAGCCATATTTCTGGTAAATGGCCTCTAATAAATTATGGAATTTTTCATCCTGTTGTATTGATCCTGTTTCTCCTGACACTAAATTATTTTTATTTAAATACGTTTTTTTTAATTCTTCACTTAAAGAAATGAGAAGAAAATTATTCATATAAATATCCGAAGACTTTTTTGGTTAATTGATTTTTATTCGGTGAAAGAGTATTTAAAGTAGAAAGAAGCGGAAAAAAATAGCTGGCAATTGAAATTAAGTTCATAAACATGTTCTCTTTAACCACTTTTAACTCCCATCAACGTTCTTTAATTATGAGGAATATAAATATCAAATGTTGCTCCCTTCTTTAAATCGCCTGATGCCGTAATAATTCCGTTATGATTCTCAACTATTTTTTTTACAATTGCAAGTCCAATGCCTGTACCCGCGTACACATCTTTGCTGTGCAATTTCTGAAACACTTCAAAAATGCGTTTATTGAAATGCGGTTCGAAACCAATGCCGTTGTCTTTAACGGTAATATGACAATAATTTTTTTCGGGCGATACTTTTGTTTCCCCTTCTTCAGGAGGAGCCATTTTCAAATCAGAACCTTTCTCTATTTTACTTGTGATCTGTATGACCAAAGGAATGTTGGGCCGTGAAAATTTAAGCGCATTACTTACCAGGTTGTAAAGGAGCTGCCGAAATTGAAAAGCTATAACATTGCCGGCACAAAGTTCAGTGGCTTTGATGCTTGCCTTTTTTTCGAGAATTGTATCTTTCAATTCCAGTTCTATATCTGCTATAATTGTATTGAATTCCGTTTTTTCAAATTTCCGGTCAGAGGTACTTATACGCGAAAAGGCAAGCAGATCTTCAATAAGTTGTTGCATTCTGCCGGCTGCAGACTGAATGCGTTTTAAATTGTATTTCACATTTTCTGACAGGTTCTCATTTTCAGGTATAATACCGGCAAAGGTTTGTATTTTTCTTAGCGGCTCCTGCAGGTCATGACTTGAAATGTAAGTGAATGCAAGCAACTCTTTATTGGCAATACTTAATTCTACTGCTCTTTTTTCTTTTTCTTCGTTTTGAAAAATAAGTTCCTTATTTACTATCACCAGCTCTGAAGCTATTTTTTCTTTTTCTTCGTTTTGAAAAGCAAGCTCCCTGTTGGCATCCAGAACATGATTGTTGAGCATTTTCATTTGCGTTTTTTGGGTCTGAAGTTCCTGTGTTTTTCTGTACAGGTCTACAAAAACGGCCACTTTTGCCTTTAATATTTCTGGCGAAATAGGTTTTATCATATAATCAACAGCACCAGCCTCATACCCTTTAAAAACATTTACAGAGTTATCCATACTCGCAGTTAAAAAAATGATGGGTACGTGGCCTAGATTTTTTAACTGACGAATCAATTCTACTGTTTCAAAGCCATCCATCATAGGCATTTGTACATCCATTAATATGAGTGCAAAATCCTGCTCATGTAAAAGAACTTTTAATGCGTCGTTTCCTGAACTTGCTTTTATACAGCTATAATTCTCATTGCTGAGAATCAGGTTCAGCGCGTACAGATTTTCGGGCCGGTCATCTACCATTAAAATTTTAGCGGGATCGTTTGCTTTCATATTGGACATTAAAAAAAATAAACTTTACATACGGGATATTAGATACAGGAAAGAACGAGCGATAATTTCAGTTTGTTGTTAGTCGTTTTTTTGAACGTTTTGGGTTTGTTAGGAATTTATCTCAACGAACAACGACAAACGACTAACTATTTCGACAACCAAACCCTCATAAGAGAGAGCAACCTTTCCACATCAATTGGCTTTGTAATATAATCGTTAGCTCCTGCATTAATACATTTTTGTTTATCATCTTTCATTGCTTTTGCTGTGAGTGCAATTACCGGCAGGTTTCTGTACTTTAACTGTGTGCGTATACGTTTCATTGCTTCATACCCATCCATTTCAGGCATCATAATATCCATCAGCACTAACTCAATATCAGCATGCTCTTCCAGCATCTCCAATGCGTACTTTCCGTTTTCTGCTTTTATTATTTCCATTCCGCGGTCGCTGAGTATTTTTGATAAGGCAAAAACATTGCGCATATCATCATCAACCAGCAATATTTTTTTGGAGTTGAATAATTCTTCTTTATTATACAAACTACTTATAATGAGTTGTTTTGATTTGGGCAAATTACTGATGGTTCTGTGTAGAAAAAGGGCCGTTTCATTCAGTAGTCGCTCCTGCGATTTTACGCCTTTAATAATAATGGTCTCAGCATATTTCCGAAGTTCATTATTCTCTTCCCTTGTAAGTTCTTTACCTGTGTACACTATGATTGGCGGAAGGTGGTGCTCCTTTGTTTTTTCCAGTTCATGAATCAGGTCAAAACCGCTCATATCAGGTAAACCAATATCAAGTATAATACAATCAACCTGATTTTTTTCATACATTTCCAATGCCTCCTTCCCGCTTCCCGCTTCCAGGCAATTTACATCGCCGTTTCCAATGAGAATTTTCATTGCCTTTCGCGAATTTTCGCTGTCTTCAATAATCAGCAGGTTTTTTATTTTTCGGTTCACAAAACTTTCAATGCGGTTAAAAGCTGCATCAAGATCTTTTTTCTCTATGGGTTTCATCAGGTATTCTACT
>JACMLS010000281.1 GCA_014379485.1 Bacteroidia bacterium
CAACTTGTCCCCCTTTAAAAATAAGAAATGTTGGTACAGAATCAACAGCGTAGGTTCCGCAAATATTGAAATTATCAATAGCACCAGCATCCATTTTTCCGATAATGGCTCTTCCGGCATATTCAACCCCTAGCTCCTGCATAAGCGTTGGATCCTGGCTAGGTGAGAGGAACGACCAAAAATGAATAAGCACAGGTTCGATTGCATTTAAAACCACTGCGTTAAAGTTGTACGCACTAATTAAAGTAACCATATTTAATTTTATTTCCTGTGTTTTGGCCGGCTAATTTCCTGCAATTACATCTGCGCATCAAGCTTGGCTTTCATGCTGTCTTTTGGAACTGCACCAACTTGTTTGTCTACAACTTTACCACCTTTAAAATAAAGTATTGTAGGTATGTTGCGGATACCAAACATTTCAGAAATTTTAGAGTTAGCGTCTACATCTACTTTTCCAACAAGTGCTTTTCCGTCGTATTCAACAGAAATTTCTTCTACTAAAGGGCCAACCATGCGGCATGGGCCACACCATTCTGCCCAAAAATCCAGCATTACCGGTTTGTCTGATTTTAATACAAGTTCTTCAAAGTTGCTGTCTGTAATTTCGAGTGCCATAGTTTTTAATTTTTATAGATTGATAATTTAAATTTTCTGATTAGTTTTTTATTGGTTAAAGTTAATCAGCTTTTCCCGTTTAATCAAGAGTCGTTCCTTTCAAAATTTGCTGACAAAGTGAGTATCTTTTCAGAACTTTTAACACTAAAGCAGCTGCCAGTGCATACTAATTGTCAGATAAATTTTATTATCGCTTCATTAATTTACATTTCCTGAGATTTAGTTTAAATTTGTAAAAAAATAAATTTATGTCAACTCAGGGACATGTTAAAACAGAAATTCACAATGGTATAGGAACCGTTTCCTTTTACCATCCGCAAAGTAATAGTTTACCGGGAGAGATCTTAAAAAAACTGGCCGATGCAATTACCAAAATGGGTGAGGACGATGATGTAAAAGTTATTGTGCTTAAAAGTGAGGGAGCCAAAGCATTTTGTGCTGGCGCTTCTTTTGATGAGCTCATCTCTATAAAAGACCTTGAAACCGGAAAAAAATTCTTCAGTGGCTTTGCCAATGTAATTAATGCTATGCGCAAAGCCCCCAAGTTTGTTATTGCACGTGTACAAGGCAAAGCAGTTGGCGGTGGTGTTGGGCTTGCCTGCGCTGCAGATTATACGTTTGCTGCAGAAGGCGCATCGGTAAAACTTTCTGAACTGGCTGTAGGCATCGGACCATTTGTTGTAGGCCCTGCGGTAGAAAGAAAGATCGGAACCTCGGCGTTTAACCTCTTAACTATAAACGCAACTGCGTGGCAAAGTTCTAAATGGGCAAGACAAAAAGGCCTTTACGCAGATGTTTTAATGTCTGTAGAAGAACTGGATATGGCAGTAAATAATTTGGCAGAAAAATTAGCAGCCAGTAACCCGGAAGCAATGATGATGCTTAAAAAAATTATGTGGGAAGGAACCGAGAATTGGGACAGCCTCTTAATTGACCGTGCAAAAATGAGCGGAAAACTTGTACTGAGCGATTTTACCATTAATGCCATCAATAAATTCAAAACCTCTTAATCTTAAATTTTTCCTATTTTTGCGGTTCACCCTTTTAAAAGAAAAAGAAATGACAAAAAAAGTAATTACTTCTCCTGATGTTCCTTCTCCGATAGGACCATACAGCCAGGCACTTTTGGTGGGCGACACATTGTATATGTCAGGCCAGATTGCGCTTGACCCGGCAACAAATAAAATTGTAAAAGCCCATATTAAAGAAGAAACCAAAATGGTTATGGATTATCTGCAGGCTATTTTAAAAGCGGCTGATATGACTTTTGATAATGTGGTAAAGACCACTATTTTTTTGTCTGACATGAATAATTTTGTTCAGGTAAATGAAGTGTATGCAAGCTATTTTAAGAATGATTTTCCGGCACGCGCTACCATACAGGCAGATCGTTTGCCAAAAGACGCAAACGTTGAGATCAGTATGGAAGCAAGGAAATTCTGATAAGAGTTTTTTTTGATTGAAGAGCCCTGCAAGCGTGGGGCTTTTTTATTTACTGTATGTGATAACTGATAAGGTTGTAAACTTTTTTTTGTCCTGAGAAAAAAAGCTCCGATCTCACAATTCCAACATCCGGTTTTACATATTTACATATACTATCAGGTACAACACCCGGTCCCCCATGATTTACATAAAAACACCTGTAAACATCCGTATATGTAATACCACCAATATTGCAGGTTGGAAAATAAACCACATTGTTATTCGTAATAAGCCCGTTTCCATTTGAAACAGCCACTGAAAAATAGCCAGTCGTACTCGTCTGGTATGCTATAAGTGAATTATCCTTGATTCTCCATAGATACTGCTCAGATGTATTTGTATTACTATTGGCCCCAATTATATAGCTATATGGGCAAGTCCCTTGTCCTGGCCCAGCTGGCCCTGAAGTTCCTTCTATTTTAGTAAAATGTGGCCCGTTATTAAATATGGAATCGTTGACGTTTTGTATAGAGTCGTGGTAGATCCAGTAAGATGCTGAATCAAAGAGAAAATGATTTACAAGATAAGTATCAGGATAATTGTCTTCAAGATTCCCGCAATGCGAACCTTCATTTTTGTCCTTTTTACAGGTAACAAATACAAGATTGATTGTTGCGCAGATCAAAACAAAAAAAAAGATTTTAAAGATAGATTTCATGTTTTGCGCTTTAAATCAAATATACCAAAGATTTTGAAGCGGAGGTAAAAAGATTCTTAGGAAAACTAAGCTATCACTTCCTGTTTTCCCAAAAATTTTGGTTTGGTACGAAGCAAATAAATATCCAACACACATTTTACGCGCGCAAAATATTCGCGGATAAAAGTTTTAGGATGAAATTTAAAAGGAACATCTTTTGCATTGTAAGCAACCGCTTCAATTCCCTCAGTTTTATTGGCGATAAAAACCGCCCGCTCGTTATGAAATTTTTGTGAGATGATAGTGAATTTACTCTGGCCGAATATTTTTTTGCAACGCACCACAGAATCAAGCGTTCTGAATCCCGCATAATCAAGCGTAATGCAATTGGCCGGAAC
>JACMLS010000030.1 GCA_014379485.1 Bacteroidia bacterium
AAGAAAAAAAGAACTATTCAAAAAATATCACGATAAAACAGGAATAAAAAATAATTTTCAAAAAATAAAACAATGCAGCTTACAAAGGAGCAAATAACTATTACAAAATGGGAGGCGGATAAAAATCACTGCGAAATAAATTTCAAGGTAAAGCATCTCATGATCACCACCATTACCGGAAGGTTTAACAACTACAATTTTTCTGCAGAAACAGAAGACAACGATTTTAGCTCACTAAAAGTCATTTTTACTGCCGAAACTGCTTCTTTGAATACAAACAACAGCAACAGGGATAATCACCTGAAAGCTGAAGATTTCTTTAATGTTGAAAAATATCCCGAACTGAAATTTGTATCGGGCCGTATTGAAAAAAAATGCGACTGGCTTTTTGATATGCACGGAGATCTGACCATAAGAGACATTACAAAACCCATAAAATTTGAACTCGAATTTTTTGGTATTGCAAAAGATGTTGATGGGAATTTTAAAGCAGGTTTCAGAGTAGAAGGAAAAATAAACAGGAAAGATTTTGGCTTGTCATTTAGCGCCCTAAACGAGGATGGTATTTTCCTTGTAGGCAATGAAGTTGATTTACATGCAGAAATTCAATTAATCAAAATCCTATGAGCTCTATTTCTTCTTTAAAACCAGAAAACGCTTTCCTTTCCACAAACCGGAGATCTAAGCTTATACTTCCGCTTATTTTAAGTTTTATGCTGCTGATTTTTATTTCATTCAAAGTATTCCGCAGCAATAATGGCCCACACGGTGGAATTGTGAAAGTTGCAGGTAAATACAAAATTGAAATGAAAAATGAATCCAGTTCACTGACTGAACCCAAAACCTATTTTTACCTGCTCGATAAAAATTCAAAGTCAATTGAAAACAGTAAACTTACCTGTAGGGTAAAATTCTTCTTTAACGATAGTACTTCTGTTGATGGCCAAATAGTCCCTTATGAAAAGGAAGGATTTGTCAATCTTTCTGCTATACTACGATTCAATTCATGTCGCGTAGCATTTGATCTTGCAGGAGAAACTATTTCAACCATTTTCGAAAATGAAACCATCCTTGTAAAAGAGGAATAACAAAAACAAAACCATGATCTACAAACAATTTTACTCCGAACTCGGAAAATTACTTTACGCTGTTGCTGCTGCTGACGGAATTGTAAGTGAAAAAGAAAAACAGGCACTACTTGCCATTGTCAGAAAAGATCTTTTAGAAGGCGAGGAGCATAAAGATGAATTCGGCACCAATACAGCTTTATACTCAGAAATTGAATTCGATTTTATGAATGAAACTTTTGATACCCCGGAAGAAGCTTTTAATTCGTTTATTGATTTTATTACAGAACATGCTTCTGCAATAGATGCCAGGTTAAAGGATGTTTGTTTGCGGGTTACAACAGACCTTGGCAAGGCGTATGAAGGGATCAATGGAAAGGAAAAGGAATTGATTGAAAAACTCAAAAACATTCTGGAAAAAACAGAAATCAACGGAGAAACAATTAATCCTAAAAAAAAGAAACGGCCACGTATAAGTCAAACCAGGTTTCAATAACATAAATGATCTTAAATTAAAAAAACTGAGAGTTTTATAATCCTCAAAAGCTTAAAGCAAGCCCTCGCAATTTTAAAAATCAATAATGAAAAAAGGAGAGAGAAAAAAAACAGGCGTAATGCATGAAACCACAGAAGTGTCTCCACAGATGCTGAAGATCTTTGCTAAAAGTTTTTCGCTGCTTAAAAAAATGAAACAAAATTTTCTCAGTCTTAAAAAGGATATTTCTGAGATGGGAAAGAAACAAAGAAAGAAAGAAAAAGAGAGTTAAATCCGGTTATAGCAAAAACATTTCTGCCAGCCCGACAAATTTATCGGGACATCGATTTATTCACCGGCCCGCCTCACATTTTTTATATGATAACAGGCGGGATTTTTTTTGCAGACTAAGAAAGGAAATACGTGGAATAAAATTTGCCTTGCCAACCTGGTAAATATTTTTAGTCAGCCAAGTAAAGGGAGTAAAAGCGAAATTATACCAGTTGGACACATTAAATAGTTTAAAGATGCGCCGTAATTTTTTATTAAGATGATGAAAAAAGTTGTTGCATAGCAGGGACTATGGA
This sequence comes from Bacteroidia bacterium, assembly GCA_014379485.1. Classification (GTDB taxonomy): domain Bacteria; phylum Bacteroidota; class Bacteroidia; order B-17B0; family Aurantibacillaceae; genus AM-1111. Next base: position 2,130 of record JACMLS010000030.1, read on the forward strand.
ACAACTTTTTGAAGAAATATTAATGAAAAAGGA
>JACMLS010000282.1 GCA_014379485.1 Bacteroidia bacterium
ATATCAATTCCCTTTTCCTGCACAACAAAGATCCTGTTATCAATTATTCCGAAATGAAAATATCCGCCGGGTTTATTTTGTCTGAATTTTTTTAAAGAATCGTTTTCCACGTAAAAAAGAAAACCATCAAAATTCTCATACCAGATGCGCCCGTATTTGTCTTCGTGAATTTCTGTTCCTGATTTTGATGATTGTTCTGCAGTTGTATACGTTTTAAATTCGTATCCGTCGTACCTGCTCAATCCCTCATCACTTGTTATCCAGATAAATCCTTTGCTATCTTCAAAAATGGTATAAACAGAATTGGAGGGTAAACCTTTGCTTTTATTTATAACCAGCGCAAAAGGATCTTGTGCCAAAGAAAACAGGCAGGTGAATTGGAATAGTATAAGTTGAAGAAAGCGTTTCAATTTTCTTTTTTGAAAGAAAACAAATATAAACATTGCGCCAGAGTAAAGTAGTTTATTCAATAAAAGTTCAATCCGTATGTTCAGGATTTTTTTTCACTAACCCGAAAGGGGGTTTCACTAACTGCGCTCCTTGTTGTTGCAAAATGCACGCTATTATTGTGGTTTAATTATAATTCTTCCTTATGAAAAAAATCTTTACTACCATCGCTTTTGTCCCGATAGCTATCGGGACAGTTTTCATTTGCTCTCAGCAAGTAATTGCTCAATGCGCTTCTCCCAATTCGGTTTCTAATGCCAATCTTGTACTTGATATTCCGTTTAAAAATGGTATGGGAACAGATGTAAGCGGAAACAATTTTAATGTAGCGTTGGTAGGAAGCAGTTCTTCACCAGGCGTACAGGGAGTACCGTCACAGTCTGTTTCTTTCGTAGGTTCAGGTGGTTCCGGCGGTTCTATTACAAGCGATCCGTTAATGGATGTTTCCAATCAAATGACGGTAGCCTGTTGGTTTAACTCTGCAAACATAGCAACCAGTCAACGCATAATAGATAAACTAAACGGGCTCAGCGGAAATTTTATGGTAGATATTAACGCAGGTAAACCACGTTTTTTTGTAGGATCACAGATTTTAGCTCCTAATTACCCCTTGTTTTCAAATAACTGGTATTTTATTGCCTGCACTTATGACGGATCTGTAGCCAAAATTTATATTAACGGTACTGTTGTTAGTTCGCTTGGCATGACTGCAAATTTAGTTGCAAACACCAACCCGATACGAATAGCATACTCACAATCAGGCACAGTTAATTTAAATGGCAAAATGGAAGACCTGAAATTTTATACCCGCTCATTAAGTGCAACTGAAATAACCCAACTTTTCGAGGCGCCACATTTCAGCGCTCAACCACAAAATGTAAGTCTCTGCACCTCCGTCGTTCATCTTTCTGCAAATGCTTATAGTGGCGGATCAGCCTCAACTTTCAAATGGAAAAAAGGTGCAACTTATCTTTCTGATAACGTAGTTTACAGCGGAACCGCTACGTCCACACTAACAATTACTAACGGTACTGCAACAGAACTGGGGCAATACGAAGTGGAAGCATATTCTCCTGCATGCCTTATGGAAGTATCTGACACAGGAAATGTTGTTGCAGGCTCTCTTACTTCATTTAATAACACAGGACTTATTTTAAATTATCCCTTTAATAATTTATCGGGCGCTGATGTGAGCGGAAATAATCTGAACACAACAATTAATGCAGCCACATCTCTTCCTAATTTTGATCAGAACAGCGCGCAAAACCTGGCGCTAAACCTGAATGGAAGTCTTGCGGGATCAGGTGCTGTTACTCCTCACAATAATTTAATGAATGTAAGCAATCAAATTACTTTGTCGTGCTGGTTTCGTGCAAATAGCGTGAGTGCAAACCAGCGGTTGATGGATAAACTAACAGGAACAACCACAGGTAATTTTTTGGTGGATATAATAGGTGGTACGCTCAGGTTTTATTGTGGTACTGCAAATATTACCACTAGTCCGGTTCTTGTCTTTAACACCTGGTATCATGTTACCTGTACTTACGATGGTACAGATATGAAATTATATCTGAATGGTGTTTTGCTGAATACTTTGCCTTATACCGGAACCATGACCTCCAACACATCAGATTTTATTGTTGGAATGAATCAGGTGGGAGGCAATCGTTTGGCTGGTGATATTAATGATGTAAGATTTTATTCGCGTGCATTATCTCAATCAGAAATTACAATTCTGCAAACGTTGCCAGAAGTGGCTGTTGAACCTCAGGACACAATTGCTTGTTTGAATGAAACGGCAAAATTGATTTGTTCGGGCTCAGATGCAAGTGCTTTTATGCAATGGAAAAAAAATGGTGTGCCAATGACTGATGTCGGAAATATTTCAGGCGCATATAATGATACACTTACTATCAGCAATGTTGGCTTAACTGATTATGATGTTTACAGCTGTGATTTTATAAATTCAAATTGTTTAATGATCAGCTCAACACAGGCAACATTATCACAAGCCACCAACACAAGCATTTCAAATAATAACCTGGTTATGTATTTCCCTTTTTCAAATGCGTCTACATCTGACCTGAGCGGAAATAATTTAAACATGGGTACCGTGCTTGGCGTAACCGGAACAAACGACAAAGACAATAACTTTAACCAGGCCCTTTCTTTTAACGGCACAAGCTCTCAATGTAACGTTGTCAGCAATCCGCTTATGTATTCAAACGGAAACCAGCTTACAATTTCTGTGTGGATAAATCCGACAACAAATAATGATCAGCGCATTGTTGAAAAAAACGGTTCTTATTACCTGGATATATATACAGGTACCATTCGCTTTATTTTAAACGGTGGTACCACCTTATTAAGTTCTTATTTTCCAACGGTTGGTATCTGGCAACACATTGTTGCTACTTATGATGGCACAGCAATGAAAGTGTACGCAGACGGTTTACTTGTGAGCACCAATGCAGTTCCTGGTGTAAACATTACAGTAAATACTAACCAGTTTCTTTTTGGAATTGCGCAAGGTGGAACACCCTATCGTTTTGGCGGAGCAATGGATGAGTTTCGTTTTTACAAACGCGCATTAACAGCGCAGGAAGTTCTGGCACTTTACAACTCAGCAAGTTTAGTGGCTCAACCTGCTTCTTCTTTAGTATGTCCATACGGCTCCGCAGGTTTATCTGCAAGCGTTTTATCTACAGGAAACACTTTTTATCAATGGATGTATAATGGAACGCCACTAAGCGGAGAAACAAATTCAACACTTGCATTAAGCGGAATTACTGCAGCAAACGCAGGAGCGTATACCTGTTCATATACTTCTCATTGCACTTCTTTTACTACAGACACTGCATTTATAACTATACAATCTGTAGATGCTTCCACCGTTCTTTCCGGAGGAAATATGCTGGTAGCAAACAACGCCCCTGTAACCACCTTTCAGTGGGTAGATTGCAATAACGCATTTGCACCAATTCCTTCAGAAACAAATAACACTTTCTCTCCTGTTGCTACCGGAGATTATGCAGTAATAGTAACCACCAATTCTTGCCCTGATACCTCAGTATGCACCAATGTTATGATTACTTCAATAAAAAATGAGGCCGAACTAAAGGGTGTTATTGTGTTTCCAAATCCGGCAACTAATTTTGTAACAGTTCAACTTCCTTCTGTTTCAGAAAGTACTTTTGTTTCCATTTACGATGTTACCGGAAAAATTGTGCGCGCTGTGAACTTGACAAATCCACAAACACAAATAGACATTAAAGAACTGAACAGCGGAATTTATTTGTTGAGAATAACAAATGAAACAGGAGGTTTTACAAAACGATTTGTGAAAGAGTAACAAAATCAATGTTCCGAAATTCTGAATCCCGTTACAATTGTGACGGGATTTTTTTTAATCAGCTTTGCAGTAGACCGAAAGTAAATTTTGACCTTTTTCTCTGAACAATAAACCCGTTGTCAGAACTCATCTCATTAGCAAAATCTGACTTGTTATTTTCCGTATTTTGTTGTTTTTATTGGAATGCAACAGGCACTACCTTTATTTTGACAAAAGAAAATGAAAACTGCATTAAACCTCCTTGTGAATTTTTCGTCTACCTTCCGAACTATACCTTTTTTCAAAAAATCCCCTTCATAAAAGATCATCATGAAAAAATCATTACTTCTCCTATTTTTGGTTGTTACTTCAGCAAGACTCTTCAGCCAACCCGTTGTGTACTTCAACTTTTTATCGCACAACGAAGAAACAAATCAATGGAACGGCAATACTTTTTACAATGCCAACAGGCTCAAATTAATTACCCTTTCAAACTATTTTCAAACAAACGGAATTACCTGGAACATGCAATCTGACTGGACTTATCTAACAAATGCAATTACAAAAGAACCTGCTTTGGTTGGAACTTCTACAAACAACAAAACTATTTTGCGTTGGATGTATGAAGACAAAGGGGTAGAAATGGATCCGCACGGGCATGAAACCCAATATATTTATCCTGACCTTGTAAAGCTGATGGACTCTATTGGTTTGCCGGAAAGTAAAGTGATGGGTGGTACACTTTACAATCAACCAAACGGAATAAATCTCTGGACCAATTTAATTAACGGGCAGTACGGTGCAATGTTTCCAACAAAATTCTGGGCGCCGGATTATATGATGGGAGGCGGAACACCTATGCACGTTGCGGATTTAAAATATTACGGAATCTGGAACCCTATGGACACCGCAAATTATTTAACGCACTATCCGGCAAATCATTTACGCCACATTGGTGTGGGTTGCTCAATCAAAATAAAAAGTGGTGATACCGCTTCTGTTATTATAAACGAGATAAAAGCTGTTGTACAAAAAGTGCAAAGCGGCCAATATCCTTCTAACGGTTTTTATTTGCAGACCATATTTTTTGAGCAGGCAGATCTTAACAATCTGGCATTTTACAATATGGTAATTGAAATTGCAGATAGTACAAACGCTTTGGTTGCAGGCGGAAATGCACAATGGAAAACACTTAAACAAGCTTACACAGAATGGGAAACTACTTTTGCTGCACAAATGTTTCAGTGGGAATGCGATGACGTTACCGCCGGTGTTGCGGAACATACACAAGAAAACATGAGCACGGTATTTCCGAATCCATCTAATGGTTCTGTAACTTTGCAGATCTCAAATGAGATTTTTACGAAACAAGCAACAGGCAAAACTATTTATGAACTAAAAATTTATGATGGAACAGGAAGAGAAGTAAGGAAACAGGAAATTAAAAATCAGAAAACTGAACTTTTAACGGGCGATCTGCCTTCAGGAATATATTTTTACCAGGTAAAGAACAGCAATCAGATTATTTCATCCGGAAAGATGGTAATTGAGTGAAATAAAAAATCAATCACAAAAATCAAAGCGATCATCAAAAAAAAATGGTCGCTTTTGCATTTTTTTTCTTTAGTCGTTTCCTAAGCACATTTCAGCTTTAATATACGTTAATCAACGTAGTTCCAAATACGATATTGCACTACCTTCTTCCCTTTCTGTTCATGGTAAATTTGTATAGGGACTTTTGAGAAAAAAGGACCTCACAAAAAACTAAAGCCATGAAACGAATACTAAGCACAATAGCAGCGCTGATCTGTTTAAACGCAAATGCACAAAACCTTCAATGGGCAAATGCAACCGGAGGAATAAACAGCGAATATGGTTTTGCTGTTGCCATTGACAATTCCGGTAACTCCTTTACAACCGGGTATTTTAAAGGCACAGTAGATTTTGATCCGGGTTCCGCCACTTTCAATCTTACTGCCGCATCAACTACCTGGGATATTTTTATTTCTAAAACAGATGCGGCTGGAAATTTTGTGTGGGCAAAAAAAATCGGCAACGGAACCGGCAACGAAAGCAGTTCAGGAATCGCCATTGATGCTGCGGGCGACGTATACACTACAGGACACTTTTATGGTACTGTAGATTTTGATCCGGGTGCAGGCACAACTAATTTAATTTCCGCAGGTGGTGCGGATGTGTATGTTGTAAAGTTAAACAGTTCAGGAAATTTTGTGTGGGCAAAAAGTTTCGGCGGCGGGGTTACAGATTATAGCTTAACAGTAACAACAGATGCGCAAAACAATGTTTATACGAGCGGATATTTTACCGGCCCATCAGATTTTGATCCCGGCGCAGGAGTTTTTAATCTTAGCGGAACTTATAGTGTTTTTATTTCAAAGTTAGACGCGAACGGAAATTTTGTGTGGGCAAAAAATATTATCGGTAATTCTACCAATGAGCCACGTTCTGTTTCTTTAGACGGAGCGGGAAATGTTTACGTTGCCGGACGGGCGGGCGACGGTTTTCCGACCACCACCGGCGTACTGCAGCCGACATTCGCGGGCGATCTGGTTCCCAATACGCTCTACGGAAAACAGGACGGCTTCGTCAC
>JACMLS010000283.1 GCA_014379485.1 Bacteroidia bacterium
CAACAATGCCCGCTAAATACCACGGCCATTTAGTAACGGTTTTAGTTTTTAATAATTGCGCTTCTTTCTGCGCGTTCACTTTTCCAGGCCATTCTTTTCCAAATACATCTTTGCTGGTGGCATCAAATAATTGGTCGTTGGCGGGATTGTTGTGATCCAGATCAAGAAAACTCTGTCTGAGCAGTTCGTCTATGTTTGGATCTCCTCCGGGTATGTAGCTGTTAGGATGCATGTCGTATATTTATAATCACTGCTTCTTTTTTTTTATTTTCTTCCTCTTTTTTATTCTCGTCCTCAGTTAAGGTTAAGGAAGCTGTTTTTTTTTGATTCTCGCGCGCCACCATTTTTTCTGTAAGTGCATTTTTCAGGCGCGAGTAATAAACTTTTAATTGCTCTTCGGGTTTGTTTACATATTTTGCAATTTCACTGTAAGGAACTTCCTGACTACGCATTAATAATAATATTCTTTGCCAGTCTTCTAATTTTTCAAGCTCTTCTCTCAGCATTGCCATTTGCGGATTGGTAGATGCAACTGATCCACTCGTAGCAACAAAATTTTTTCTGGTCTCATCAAGCGGAATAAAAACAGCACCTTGCGTTTTTGTATTCTCGTCTCTGATATGATTTTTTAAATAATTAATAAAAATCCTGAAAATGAACGAAGCAAATTTTTCCTGGCTTTCAAAAGTATACTGGTCATGTACTTCCTGCACTTTGTAAATGGTTTTGTAAACCATATCCCAGCCTGCGTCTTCAGAGATCTTGTAAACATTGTTGCTGTACCCTAAAAGTTTGCGGCCGTAATTTTCATACAACCACTTTACTCCCTGGTCTTTGTTGCTCAATATTTTTCTGATCTTTTCCAAACTTTTATTCTCCGTTTTACTGTACTAAAGATAAATACTTGCTTTTTAAATCTGTACTCTGTTCCTGTTCATTAATCGAAAACAAATGTGGTGCCGATTATCTGAGATCTTATTGCCTTTTGCGTTTTCACTGGTGTTTCCTCCTTTCTACACCAATTATAACACAGAGAGGTAACAGAAAGTAACACTATGCCTTTTTGGGAAATAATTGAATTTCAGTAATTTAGCCGTTTTTCGGATAAAAACCATTTCCCAACGAAGGTTAATTTTCTTTAGAAATAAGCGTTTTCACTGAGTTTACTCCCTGTTTTTAGAGTCAATGACAATCGTAACCGGTCCGTCATTCACCAGTTCAACTTTCATATCTGCGCCAAATTCTCCGGTTTCAATTTTTTTGCCCAGGTCTTTTTCCAGCAGCAAAATAAATTTCTCGTAAAGGGGAATGGCTGTTTCTGGTCGTGCAGCTTTAATGTAAGATGGACGATTTCCTTTTTTTGTGAGGGCGTGTAATGTGAATTGTGAGATAAGTAAAATATCTCCGTTCACTTCTTTTATTGAAAGATTCATTTTGCCTTCACTATCCGAAAAAATTCTGAGGTTGATGATTTTAGAACTCAACCACTCAAGGTCTTCATCGTTGTCGGCTTCTTCAAATCCGGCAAGAATAAGAAAACCAATTTCAATTTTTCCTTTAATTTCTTCGTTTATTTTTACTGAGGAGGAAGAGACTCTTTGGATGACGACTTTCATTTTTGTTTTACAATATTATTCAGACTTCATCAATTTAAAAAACTCGGTGGATTGCTTCTCTGGCACTATAATGCTAAGCAAGTAAAAACCCGGTGGCAATTGTTTGGTGACTATGTTTTCTGACGAGGAGAAAGTTCCACTCATTAATTTTTTTCCGCTCATGTCACTCAAACTATAGTGGCAATCTGCTCCTTCTATAAGTTCCACCTTTAAAAAATCATTAAAGGGATTCGGATAAATTTTTGAAAAAACTGCTGATTCTTCTGTTTTGTTTTCTTGTTCAGATGTAAGGTCAATTATTTCAAGCGGTTTTCTTTCTCCTCCCGCCAGGATTGAATCAGGACTAAAAGTCGGGTTGAGTAAACCATTGAAAAGTTCCTTCATGAGTTTTTTTTCAGGACGCAAACAAATCACAGTAGTATCTGTATTCCTTGAAACAACCATGTTTTCAAAGTCACCGCTCCAAATTTTCCCACAGACAAAATCCTTTTGATATTCTCTCATATTTAAACCATAAATTAGGTTTCCTCTTTTTTTGGCAACAAAAATGTTGTAAAATTCTCCCGAGATTTTTTCGCTGAAATAAAGTGTACCGCGATACTTTGAAACGGTGCCAAAAAAAATGGTGTCGCCTTTTTTTTCATTTTTTACAAGGTTATTTCCATTAGCGGAATAAGAAATAGAGACAGCGAAAGTGTCGCCTTTTGAAATTAAAGTAAATTTATCGCCCCAAAGTTCAGAAAGATCGTTGTTTTTTTTTGGAAATGACGAATTAAAAATTATTTCTGATTGTCGTTCTTCGCATGAACAAAGGAGAATAGAAACAAGAGAAAGAAAAAAGATTTTTTTTAGATACAATTCCTTTGGCAACTTCATTTTTTCTTAATTCAAAAGGTTTACTTAGTATAAAAAGCCGAATCAATCAACTTAGCTCCCTTGTTATCACACACGGCATACTGAAATCCGCTGTGTATGCAATAGCCGCCATACTCGCCTGCTTTATTTATTGCAATAAAACCAACCTGTATTTCCGGAACTTTTTCTTTTCGGTATCTCATCATTCTTTCTACAGCGGCTTTGCAGGCATCTGCAGGTTTTTTTCCTTGTCGCATTAATTCAACAACTAAATGTGAGCCTGCAATTCTAACCACTTCTTCTCCGTGTCCGGTTGCAGTTGCGGCACCAATTTCATTATCTACATACAAACCTGCGCCAATTATTGGTGAGTCGCCAACACGTCCATGCATTTTATACGCAAGGCCACTTGTTGTACAGGCGCCCGATAAATTTCCGTCTTTATCTATCGCTATCATTCCAATGGTATCGTGGTTCTCAATATTTATTACCGGTTTGTATTCTGATGTTTTTAACCACTCTTTCCATTCCTTTTCACTTTCGGGCGTAAGTAAATTTTCTTTTTTAAAACCTTGCGATAAGGCAAATTGCAAAGCGCCGTCGCCCACCAATAACCAGTGTGGTGTTTTTTCCATTACCAAACGCGCCACAGAAATTGGATGCACAATGTGTTCCAAGCCTGCAACTGCGCCTATGTTTGTTTTCTCATCCATGATACAGGCGTCTAAAGTAACACGCCCGTCACGATCAGGTCTTCCGCCTAAACCAACGCTCTGGTTGCTTGCATCTGCTTCCGGAATTTTTACTCCGGCTTCCACAGCGTCCAAAGCTTTTCCTCCTGCGCTTAAAATTTTCCATGC
>JACMLS010000284.1 GCA_014379485.1 Bacteroidia bacterium
CAAATAGTAAATAATTTCTTATTAATGTTCTCAATTTTAAATAGGAATTCCCTGAATTTTAACAAAAAACAAAAATACAACCTTTATGGCAAAAACAAGGCAAAAGATGGGCCAAAAATTGGTCTGCGGTCTACAGTTTACGGTTTTAGGTTAGTTGGTTAAAAGGTTGGTTGGGTTTGAACTTATAGGTTTTCTCACAGTTCGGGTGGACAACACCCGAACAACCCGAGAACTAAAAACTGTCAACCGAAAACCATTAACAAACAACTGATAACTGTTAACCCTCTTCAGACTTATCTAATTTATGAATTTTCTTTGTGCCCGGATACATATCGTAACGCATGTATTTACATTCTAATGCCCCGTTAAACAATGTAACTCTGCGCGTATGGTGCAGGCCGATTTTTTTCAACGCTTCCATATTCGAACTTAAGATCCAGGCGCTGTAACCGGGAAAATCTTTTTTTAGTTTATCGCCAATTTCTTTATAGAGCGCGGGAACATCGTCTTTTTCCATACGTTCTCCGTAAGGCGGATTCATAATAATATATCCTCTTTCTTTTGTGGCGGCAAGATCAAAGAATGATGCGCATTTTAGTTGCACCACATCATCTACCTTTGCGTTCTTCACATTCTCTTTTGCTTTTTTTAATACGTTGGCAGAAATATCGCTCGCAAAAATTTCGGGCTGGTGATCTGTAATTCTTTCAATTGATTTTTCAAAAATTAAATCCCACAATGTTGAGTCGTAATCTTTCCAGCGCATAAAACCAAAATCTTCTCTGAAATAGCCGGCGGGAATATTGTTTGCAATCATTGCTGCTTCAATTGCAATTGTGCCGGAACCAGTCATTGGATCGATTAACTGAATGTGTCTTTCCCACCCGCTCATCATTACCATTCCGGCAGCAAGTACTTCGCTAAGTGGCGCAAGATTGGTTCCTGTTCTGTAACCGCGTTTGTATAATGATTCTCCGCTGGCATCAAGTGAAACAGTTACCTCATCGCGATAAATATGAATATTGATTTTAAGATCAGCGCGCTCTTTTTCTACGTTGGGTCGTATTCCGGTATCGCCACGAAACTGATCTACAATAGCGTCTTTAGTTACCTGCGCAACATATTGTGTGTGATTAAAAAATTCTGAATTCAATGTTGATTCGATCCAGAGCGTTCCATCTTTTTCCATGTACTGGCTCCAGTCTATCTTTTTAATATTCTCATACAATTCTTTATCTGAAGCGGCCCTTGTTTTTGCAATGGGTTTTAAAACACGCAAACCTGTTCTTAAATTCAGATTTATTTTATAGAGAAAACCCTGGTCGCCTACGCAGGAAACCGAGCGGGTATGCCGTTCGATCTGCCTGCCACCCAAACGCATTAATTCTCCTGCAAGCAGATCTTCAAACCCCGGTGTTGTACTCACAACAATTTTAAAATCTGAACTGTTTTCTTTTTTTTTCATTTTAATTTTCTTCAGCAATTTTTAAACTTACAAACTGTGTATAAAGGGACACACAAGACTGAACGGACTCACAGACTAACCCGACTCAACGGACTAATTTCTCTCTCCACGTTTCAGGAATTGGAATTGAATTTCTTGTGTGATAATTGAAACACACAAACGTACTTTTGCCGAAAGCGCATTCAATTGTTTCTCCTTTATTCATTTTCAAAATATAATTACTCATTTCAAAACTTTTGGTTCCGAGTTTTGTAACTTTTGTATAAACGCATACTTCGTCTTCTAAAAAGATGAGGTCTTTATAATCAATCTCTGTTCTCACCAATAAAATTCCTGTTTCATCCCAGTCAACATCTCTTCCTAAAACATCTGCAAAAAAATTTGTTCTGCCGGTTTCTAAATAAGTAATGTGGTTAGCGTTATTTACATGCCCCTGCTTATCCACGTCTTTAAAACGAATCTGAATGGGAGTTTTATGAATGAAATCTTTATACAAGGAAAAAAATAATTATAAATTATAAATGGTAAATTATAAATGACGAATTGTTTGTTAAGGTTTTTTAATATAGACCCAATTGCTTTGTTTTGAGGTTTGGGATAAATTTTTGCCCATTACTCTTATTTTTTTTGTGATGGGATCGCGGTACCAGCCTTCATCCCAGGCGCCCATATCTGTGTAGAGCAATTCTTTTACGTTATCTTCTCCGGCAAGGTCCTGCGCAAATGTTTTAAGTGTAATAGCCTGTTCAGATTCTACAATGCAAACTTCTCCATCAAACATAACAGCAATGCCGCGGCTCTGAAATTTCTTTTCTGATTTTGAATCTTCAGCCACAAAATTTTTGATCATTTGAATTTGCTGAAAGGCCGTTGCTTTTTCATTTTTTAGTGTGTCGATCATTCCCTTAGTAAAAAACTTTCCTTTGTTTGTTGCAAAAATCCAAACCGAATCTCCTTTAATTTTCATGGCACCACCAATGTGATGGTTGATACTGTCTGTATTTCCGGCAACTCCGTTCTCACAATAAAAACCATCTACTCTAAAATCTGTAAGACGTGTAAATGCTGCGGGAATACAAATTAAAATGCTTGAATCTTTTCTATCGGGACGGGTAGTTGTAAAGCCAATTTTATTTTTTCCTTTTTTATAGTAAGTATAATCTGTTCCTGATTTCCCTTTTTTCTTTGCAATTTCAAAATTACCTTTTACAAGCGGGTTTCTGCTTCCTCCCAGGGGAAAGAAAAAAGTAATGCAGGTTAACAGCAATATTCCTGTAAAAAATAAAAGTTTTTTCATATTGATAAAATCCTAAAGACCGAAAATAAAAATTCCGCCCCGATTGTTGCCGGGACGGAATCTGAATTAAAATTTATTTAAGCAGGTAATGAATTTTCGTAAGCCATTTGGTTGTATCCGGTTCCTTAATCGGGTCAGTAATATATTCTTCTACCGCTACCCTCATAGTCATGTTTTTCTCTTTCGAGTATTTTTCCAATACCAGATATCCACTTTCAATTTTTTCGTAAGAACCATAATAATCCATACTTAAAACTTTACTTGCGGGAAATTCGAATTTCTCCCAACCTTTCGCTAGTTTACTTCCATCAGCAACTTTAAAGGCAGCAGCTATATCACATTTTCCATTTCCTCCAAACCAGGTCCAGGTAATTGTACTTGGTGGTGCTACCATTTCTACTTTATTTTTTTGCAGGTCTGCGTATATTGCAGGAAGGTTTTTATCCAGGAATGGTTGAACATCTTTCATCTCAAGGCTTGCACGTTTTCCGAAATAGGTGGTTGCAGGCCATTCAGATTCTGTTATTTTAGCATCAGCGGTGGCTGGTGTTGCAGCCATACCTTCAATTGCCTCTTTCATTTTTTTTGCGCCTTTATCAAAGTCA
>JACMLS010000031.1 GCA_014379485.1 Bacteroidia bacterium
AATCCATCTTTACCGCCTTGTTTTTTTCCGGGGCCTGGATCTATCATTAACTGGTGAGAAAGATTTTTTACTTTGTAGTAAATTACAATTTCTTCTCCTGTTTTTTTTCCGTTAATTATTCTTGAATTGCAATAACTGATGCGGTCAATATCTTTTACATTTTGAAATCCGTTTACAGTTGTATCGGCAATAGTATCAATACCTGAAACTTTACACCATTGCAAAACCATTTCGTCTGCATTTCTGTGATTTACAACCGGATCTTTTTCTCCCTGGTAAATGATTAAGCGTGGGTATTTCCCTACATAAAAAGGATTTTGTTTTTTCACAAGATCAGCCCATTCTTCTGCTGTGTGATGTACATTTCCCAACATGGCTTTTGGCGAAGTGAATACATCGTCGGCAGCTTTGTAGGGGCCACCTGCAAATTCAGCACCCGCATTAAACACGTTGGGGTAAGTTGAAAGCATCACAACAGTCATACCGGCGCCAGCAGATAAACCTGTAACAAAAATTTTTGTTGAATCAATTTTATTTTTCGTTTTAACGAAACTGATCATTTGCATAATGGAAGCGCACTCTCCCCTACCCTTTTCAATATCTCCTTTTAAGAACCAGTTAAAACAGGAAGAAGGGTTATTGAAAAATTTTTGTTCAGGATATAACACGTAAAATCCCTGTTCCTTTGCTATTTTGTTCCAGCCTGTAAGAGCAGCGGCAGCGCGTGCTCCCTGGCTGCAACCATGCAACACAACAACTAAGGGATGTTTAAGTGTGTCTGCTTTTTCAAAAGGATCAAAATAAAATAATTTAAGATTTCCGGGATTGGGCCCAAAATTTTTCAATTCAATTAAACTATCTTCTTTGATCAGCCCGTTCGGAAATAAAAAAAGACAGAGGAAAAAAGATGCAAAAAAAAGAAACGGAAATTTTTTATCAAGACCCATAAAATTATTTTACTCCACTATTTTTGTTTTGTGTGGCAAGTTTAACTCTATTTTTAGGCGCAACAGGTTGAGTCTTTCCCTGTACATCTTTTTTTGGTTTTGTGCCAGCACTATCAGATTTAATTACTCTTAATTTTTTTACCGGAGTTTTTGGTACCGTATCCAATACAAGGAAATCAATATCACCGAAATTTCCGAGTGAAGAAATTGAAAATTTTTCGTTAGAGCCACTGTGGGCGCGATGGAAAATTCTTTTTGTTTGCGCATTCATGGCAAAACAAAAAAACAATCCGAAACAAAAAAAGATGACTGATTTTTTCATGCAAACCGATTTTTAATTAAATAACTATTTACTTCTGCTTTTGGGATCCTTTAATCTTTCGATTTTTTTTTACCAAAGGGGTTTCTTTTCCTTTTCCCTTACTTTCCTTCGTTGCAGAGGTTCCTGCAGAATCACTCTTTATTACCTGCAATTTTTTAACAGGCTCTTTTACATTGGTGTCGTTTTCAGGAAGTACCAAAGGCACCCATCCGAAATTTCCTGCAGAAGCGATTGAGAATTTCTTGTCAGATCCGCTGTGGGCGCGGTGAAAAATTCTTTTTGTCTGCGCGCTCATCGCAAAACAAAAAACAAATCCGAAAAGGAAAAATACAAGTGATTTTTTCATAAGCAAGATTTATTAAATTTACTCAAATAACAGCAATAATTATACCAGCATTGCTAAAATCAGTGCTAAACAAGGTTTTAATCCAAAATCTCCCTGCTTTTTTAAAA
>JACMLS010000285.1 GCA_014379485.1 Bacteroidia bacterium
AAACGCATTGTACTCTTTTTTAAAATAAGAAGAAATATTTTTTGAGCGCTCACGATACGTTGGTCCCCAGGAAAGATCTGCTGCTTCTATACGTGGCAGAATTTTTAGATTCAGCGCGCCTTTTTTAACCATATAATCTCCTTTGGGAAGCGTTTGATATGCGCTGTGAATGAGAATGGGCGTAATATCTAATTGCAACTCCTGCGCAAGGTAAAAAGCTCCTTTGTGAAAACGTTTTATTTCTCCGTCTTCTGATCGGGTTCCTTCCGGAAAAATTACGACAGAGTAGCCATCTGCAATTCTCTTTTTAATGGTTTCAAGATTTGCTTCTGCGCCCTCTTCTTTGTAAACGTAACCGGCATAACGAATAAACAAACCGAAAAGCGGAGATTTATAGACCCAGGTTTTTACCAGTATAATAACGCGCGGATTAAGCATCAGTACTAAAAGAATATCTAAAAAAGAACCATGGTTGGCAATAATAAGCGAAGGTTTTTTTATGTCAAGATTCTCTCGCTGAAAAATACCTTTTTTGAGATAGAAACAAATGTAAATAACAGATTTTGCAAACGCAGAAATTATGGTATTAAGGATCATTGCTTTTATTTTTCTCGATACCGGAAGTATTACCAGTAAGAGTCCGTTCAGATAAAACGACAAACACACAATGATCCAATAAGAAAATTCAAAAACAGACATAAGGAATTCTGTCATGGGCAGCGGCGCCTTTTTACGGTCTACCCTACCCTGTATAAATAATTCGAATAAAATTGGCTGAAAGATGAGCGAAATAAAAAGTATGGTTGAGATTCCGAGCACTGAAATGAGCGCGACTGAATGAATGGCCGGATGTTTTGCGAAAATTAAAACACCGGTTCCTATAATTGTACAGATTGCAGAAAGAATAATTGCAGACGAATAAGAACCCAATGTTCTTTTACCGTATTTGTAATTATGCAGCAAACCATCTGTTACAAAAATGCTGTAATCATCTCCCAAACCAAAAATAAAAGTAGAGATAACCACATTTACAAAATTGAATTTTATACCCAGCAAACCCGCAATGCCAATGATCCAGATCCAACTTACAAGCATGGGGAAAAATGAGAAGAGTGCTAACTCAATTCTTCCATAGATCATTAAAAGCGTACAAAAAACTATTAACGCAGATATAATTAAAATATAATTAAAATCGTTTTTTACCATTGTCAGAAGTGAAGAAGCAACTTCTGCGCGGTCAAAAATTTCAACGCCGTTTAAATTTTCGAGCTGTTGTTTAACTTTATCTTTAGTCTCATTGCTCACCAAAACTGTAGTAATAAAAGTGGTTTCGCCATTTTCTGTACTTACAAGATTATTTAAACCCGCCATTTTTAAAAGCGAATCGGTATTTACGGCTGAAGAATCTTTTGCACTGAGCCAGTTCTCAAATTGTGCGAAAGCGTTTGCACTGAAACCGGCACTGTCAGCCGCCTTGTTCAATTCTTTCAGCACATCGGTTTTTCTTTTTTCCCAATACGCTGTCCAGACTTTTCTTCGTTCTTGCTTCAAATTATCAGGCACCAAAAAAGCTGCGGCAGATAAAGTGTTTTTTATTTCGCCTTTGTTTCTTAATATTTCTATTTGAGAATATAAGTTATAATTTTTTTGAGAGGCGCGTTGGTAATCTTTATCCTTCACAAAAAAGTAAATTCTTTTTTCTACAGAAGGATTGGTGCCTGTTAATTCCTGCTCTTTTTGTTTCAGATCTGCAGAATGAAAACTCATATTCTCAAGCTCACCATCAAACTTAATATTGCCGGTTGAGCATAAAAAAAAGATGGTAATGCCAACTATGAGCGCCAGACCTGCATACCTGTACTTACGTTTTACTTTCGGAATTTTAAACGTAAAACGATCTGCAGGAATTGATTCGTAATTAAACGAAAGCAATCTTAAAATAACAGGTAAAAACACTAACACAAAAACCGCTGCGCCAGATAAACTTAAGGCTGCAAACAATCCAAAATCCTGCAACACAGGCGAACTGGCAAATTGCAAGGCAGAAAATGCAGTAATGGTTGTAAAACTTCCTGTAATGAGCGGTACAGAAATTTCTTTAATGGTGGTTTGAACAGAACGTGTGTGCCTTAAATGAGTGAAAAAATGAAACGAATAATCTAAAATAATACCCAATAAAACTGCCCCTGTTGCCAACGAAATGGCTGAAATTTCTGAATGAATATAGCCCATTACGCCAACAGCAAAAAATGCACCGAACACAGGAGGCAAAATAAAATAAAAGGGAATTAATAATTTTCTGTAATAAATAAACAGAATAAGAATGAGCATTGAAAGCGTAATGGTAATTGTAAAAATTGAGTCTTTTTTTATTTGGATGGCGTTTTCTGCAGCAATTTCAAACGTTCCAAAATAATCCATACCGTGCTGTGGATGAGAAATATTCCACCTTGTTTTGTAAGCGGTAAGAATGTTGTGCAACTCTACGTTAGATGCGGAATTACCAGAAACAAACTTTGTTTTGGCTGTAATGAGCAGACGGGTTTTATCTTTATTGTAAACAAAACCATCTTCTATCAACACATCTTTACTGGCAGAAGCGCCCAGGTTCTTAAAAAAATTACTGCTTATAAAAAGCGGATCGTTTAAAATAAATTTCTTTAAAAAAGGGCTTCCCGGCCCCGTAAGTTGCCTGTAAGAAGTGGCAACAGCACCACGCACTGAATCTGCAATTAATTTCTGATCGATCTTACTGTAATAAGCGCTGTCAATAAACTCAGGGAAATTGGTATAAAAATAATCGTACACTTCCTGCTCAACATCAGGCCGTACAGAAACAATTTCTGAAAGGTAATTTTTAGACAGAATGGCAAGAGAATCTGCAAACAGACCCACAGCACCAGCAGTTTCTTCTGCAT
This sequence comes from Bacteroidia bacterium, assembly GCA_014379485.1. GTDB lineage: Bacteria > Bacteroidota > Bacteroidia > B-17B0 > Aurantibacillaceae > AM-1111. Next base: position 2,919 of record JACMLS010000285.1, read on the forward strand.
CAGCTGTATCTGAAACCGCAAGAGAAAACACTACCTGGTTAGAAATATTTTTATTCTCAATGAAATTATTGAAGGATTGAAAGCTCTCTCCTTTAGGCAAAGTGGAGTAAATACTCTCTGTTATTCTAACCTTTTTAATACCAAAGCCTAAAAATACGAGGAGCAGAGCAAGCCCGGTCCAAAACAGAAATTTTTTTCTGTACAGGAAATCTGCAATTTTTAATATGAAATTTCCCAGGTTCAAGGGTTAAAATTCAGATTGAAAGCAAAAAATGGAGCACAAATGTAAACAAACAAAGTACTATATTTGCACCCTAGTTTTTAA
>JACMLS010000286.1 GCA_014379485.1 Bacteroidia bacterium
ATGTCTGTACAACTTGATAAAGCCCACGAAGTAATTTGTAACGACATTCAAAACAACAAAGCAAAAAACATTGTTTTCTTTAATACCAAAGCCTGGGCAAAATCAATGGTAAAAACCGCTATCGGAAAAAAATGATCATTGTTTACACAAATAAAATTTCTAACAGGCTTAAGTATGCCTGCAATTTTATTTTTACTGAATTTTTCGGTATCGAATTCAAACTAACAAGCAATCCGGCAGAAACCAATAGTCCCTCGCAGGGTATTATTAATTACTCTACAGAAAAAATTATTTCTTCTTTCCAGGTAATTCCATCCGGCCTGCTTGAAGAAACTGAAATAAGAAAAACAGAATTTAAAGTAAAGAAAAAGAATGGGCTTCCGGTAATGTTCTTAACTGACGATACTAATCTTGGTTTTGATATTTTTTCTTTCGTGTTTTTTTTCTTGTCGAGATATGAAGAGTATATGAGCTTTACTCCTGACAAACACAATCGTTTTCCGGCAACAGAAAGCCTTGCCTATAAGCATGATTTTTTAGAAAGCCCCGTTGTGGATGAGTGGCTGATCTTTTTTGAAACCGAACTCAGAAAAAAATTTCCGGACCTTAATTTCAAAAAAAGAGCCTTCACCTATCTTTCTACCATTGATATTGATAATGCCTTTGCTTTTAAGGGTAAAGGATTTTTAAGATTTGGTGGTGCCATTGCGCGTTCTGCGATAAAAAGAAATTATTCTGACGTTGGGCAAAGACTTAAATTTTTATCAGGAAAAGTGAAAGATCCTTTTGATCATTACGATTTTCAGATGAAACTTTCCAAGATTACCGGCATTCCACTTATTTATTTTGTACTTTATGCAAAGAAAGGTGAGTTTGATGTAAGTCTTTCTCCGGGCACACCCGAGTTTGATTCTCTTATAAAAAAGATAGCAGAAAAAACAACCATCGGAATTCATCCTTCTTACGCTTCCAACTCTGACAAAGAAATTGTTTTGAACGAAATAAACGACCTGACCTTTCTTACACAGAAAAAAATAACAAAAAGCCGCCAGCATTTTTTAAAATTCAGTTTTCCGAATACACCACGCCTGTTAATTGATTACGGAATTACAGAAGATTACTCAATGGGATTTTCTACCCACAATGGTTTCAGGGCAGGAACAAGCAACTCCTTTCATTTTTACGATCTGACAAAGGAACAAGCCACCAAACTTAAACTTTTTCCGTTTCAGGTAATGGACTCTGTTTTTTACGATCAGCAAAAAATGAACGTACAGGAAAGCTGGGCAGAAATTAAAAATATCTGCGATGTGGTATATAAAACCAAAGGAAACTTTATTTCAGTTTGGCATGACAGAAGTTTTGATCAGAATTTATTTGAGGGGTGGAGAGAGAATTATGTAAAAATGAATAAATACTGTAAAGAAATCCTGTAAATGATCAGATATCTTGAACATAAAGAAATTGATAAAACAAAATGGGATACCTGTGTAGAAAACTCCGCACAGCTTTTACCTTATGGCTTTTCATGGTTTCTGGATATTGTTGCAGAAAAAAAATGGAATGGTTTGGTGCTGAACGATTACGAAGGAGTAATGCCTTTGCCCTTTAAAAAAAAAATAGGTTTCAGCTTTATTTACCAGCCCTTTTTTACGCAGCAGCTGGGTGTTTTTGGTAAAGCAAATGCTGAAAAATTCATTGCAGCCATTCCACCAAAATTTAAACACATTCACACCAATCTGAACTGGAAAAACAGTATGGTCATAAATTCACCACGCCTTAAAGAACAAACAAATCTTGTGCTTGAGCTGGATGAAGATTTTGAAAAGATCAGAAAAAACTTTTCAGAGAATTGCACGCGCAACATAAAAAAAACAGAAAAGCATTTCTTAACACTAAACAACTGTTCATCAAAAGACCTGATCAGTATTTTTAAAAGCACCCGCGGAAAAGAAATTGCGCATTTAAAAAAAGAAAATTATGCTGTGCTTCAAAAACTGATCGCTGAATTTGAAAGACGTAAAATGGCACGGGTTCAGGGAGTTTTTTCAAAACAAAATGAATTATTAGGAGGCGCCGTGATTGTAAAATACAAAAGCAGAAACATTTTTTTCTTCTCGGCTTTGTCTGAAGAAGGAAAAAAACAGGGAGGAATTTTCTTTTTCCTGTTAAATTTAATTAAAGAACTTTCTGCAAAAAATAATTTACTTGATTTTGAAGGCAGTAATAACGCCCAATTGGCCAGATTTTACAGGGGTTTCGGGGCAACCGAACAAAACTATACTTCCTATACAAACAATCGCCTTCCATTGCTCCTAAAACAGTTGAAGAAATAGATTTTTTGTGTAATTTCAGAACGTAAAAAAAACAACGAAACATGATCCATATCCTAAATAAAAGCAATAGTATTCTGCACCAGTTTCTTTCAGAGATCCGCGATTC
>JACMLS010000287.1 GCA_014379485.1 Bacteroidia bacterium
GAAAGCTGGGAGACACAGAATTTTTATCACCTTCCTTTGGCCGCTGTAGTTTGTAACCTTACAAAAATTCAGTCAGATATTAAGAACGTTGAAGCTGAGTGTATCTCTCAGTTATCAGGCGCAAGCGGAAAAGTGGCTATTAAATTTGATAAACTTGCCGCTAAAGTAATTGCACCAAAAAGCTATATCCAGTCAGGGCAAAAATACGAGGCCGATGTTTTTCTTGCTGCTTCCAGTTCTTCTCTGACAGCAGAACAGCTTACAGTTTATAAAAATGCTACCTGGGATTCTGCAGCAAAAAAATGTATTGGTTGCGATGTAAAAGAAAACGAATTACCTCTTGTTAGTGGTATGGGTAAATACGAAGCGCAGGCAGGTAGCGTTGGTGAACAAAAATTTACAGGCGTAATTAAATTTAAAAAGCCAACGGGAGAGTTTGATTATTATCCTTATGGTTCTGATTACATGGTTGCAGCTCCTTCTGCCGCAATTTCTGCGGATGCAATGAACGTGTTTTATATTGGTGTTGATAACCCTGTTTCTGTTTCAGCTGCTGGTTTTGCTCCTTCTGAGCTGTCAGTAGGTGGAAGTGGCGGTGGAATTCAACTTCAGCCAAAGGGAGCTGGGAAATTTAATGTGAGAGTTTCTACTGCCGGCGATGCAACAATCAGCGTTTCTGCAAAAACCAAAGACGGTTCAAAACCACAAGGAAGTCAGAAATTCAGAGTAAAAAGAATTCCAACTCCATACCCAACAGTGGCAGGTAAAAAATCCGGAGAGAAAGTTTCAAAAGCAGAAATTACAAACGCATCTTATATCATTGCTAAACTTGATGGGTTTGACTTTGCTGCGAATTTCCAGGTTATTTCATGGGAGTTTACCGGATCAATCGGAGGTCAGACAAAAATTTGTCAGGGTAATGGTGGTGCTGTAACTTCTGAATTAAAAGGTATTTTATCTAAAGCGACCCCTGGTTCAAGAATATTTTTTGATGTAAAGGCAAAAGGCCCTGATGGCGTTTTACAAACTTTGCCAACACTTGGATTAAGAGTAAACTGATTTTTTGGCGACGGATTTGTAGTATGAACTTGAGAAAAAACAGGAATAAATGAAAACTAAAAAGACAATAAACCTTCTGGTGTTTGGTGCTGTTTTCTTTTTCTTTGCAAATTTTGTTGCTCAGAAAAAAGATTCTGCAAACGTTGCAGGTTACGGAGAGTTAACAAATACAAACGTTAATTCAAATAAAAATACTGCTGTAACTACAACAGGCGGGACTGGTGTATTTGAACCAACAGACCGTTTGTACATTAACGAAAACACACCTAACAGAAGATTCATTCCTTATACTTATTTACGTCAGGCAGATGTTGCTTGGGAAAAAAGAGTTTGGAGGGTAATTGATTTGAGAGAGAAAATTAATCAACCGTTAATGTTTCCTCTTTTTCCTGCGCAAAACAGAATGGCTTTTCTTGATATCATAAAGATAGGATTGAAATCTGGTGAAATTACTGCGTTTGTTGACGATGAGTTTACCAGCAGGCTTACTTTTGAGCAGGCTATGGCAAAATTGGTTGTAGAGGTAACTGTAAACGAAACAGATTCACTTGGTAACCCACTTTCTACAAAAACTGTGGCTGATACTATAAGTAATCAAAAAGTTACCAGGATCACTTTAAAAGAAGATTGGTTTTTCGATAAGCAAAAATCTGTGCTTGAAGTGAGAACGCTGGCAATTGGTTTGGAGTGGTATAACGAAGATAAAGAGCTTTATATTCCTCTATTTAATCTTTATATGCCACAGTGTCGCCCTTTATTTGCCCGTAATGAGATCTATAATCCTAAAAACGATGCAGAGAGAAGAACATACGAAGATTTTTTCTGGA
>JACMLS010000288.1 GCA_014379485.1 Bacteroidia bacterium
GCCTTTAAAGAATACTACGAAAAGATCCTCGATTTCGATTCCTCCAAATTTGCCTTAATAAAAAAGAAATGAAGACGCGCTTTATTACTTTTTAATTCTAACTTTTTACTCTTTTTCATGAACACCTTTCTTGCAAAAAAATTATTAGAGTTTAAACTCAAAGCAAAAGATGAGCATTCCATTCATTCGCCTTTTGTTTTTGACCTTTATTGCAATGTGATAAAAAACGAAGAAAATTATTACGCCTACGATCAGCTGGCAAAGATCAGAAACGAACTTCAGAAGAATAATCAGACAATTGCAATTGAAGATCTTGGCGCGGGTTCAAAACATTTTAAAGATGGAACAAGAAAAATAAAGGACATTGCAAGGCACGGAATTACTTCCGAAAAACATTCGCGTTTACTTTTTCGTCTCATAGATTTTTTTAATTGTAAAACTATTATTGAACTGGGAACTTCTATTGGTTTAAACACATTGTATCTTGCCGCTCCCTCTTCAAAAGCAAAAGTGTTTACTCTGGAAGGCAGCAAATCCCTCTGTAATTTTTCGTCAGATCTTTTCAAAAAAAACAAATTCAAAAATATTGAATTAATTGAAGGAAATTTTGACGAAACCTTAAAAAAAACAATTGAAAAAATTCCGTCACTTGATTTTCTGTTTATTGATGGAAATCACAGAATGGAACCTACGATCAGTTATTTTGAGACAGCGCTTTCAAAATCTCACAACGATACAGTTTTTGTGTTAGATGATATTTACTGGAGCGAAGAAATGGAAAGCGCCTGGAGGAAAATTAAAGACCATCCACAGGTTACACTCACAATAGATCTCTTTCAGTTCGGTCTCGTGTTTTTCAGAAAAGAAATTCTTGAGAGGGAGCATTTTGTGCTGAGATTCTGACTCATTTGATCTCTTCACTCGTCCCTTTCACTCGCCCTCGTCCCTTTTTAGTATCTTCGCAAAAAAAATTCCTTCTCAAAAATGAGCACATTTACAATTGTTAGCGCCGCGGGCAGAAACCAGGTAAAATTTCTTGAAGAATTATTGAATGAGGGGGCAGATGTAAATCAGGTGGAAGAGGGGCAAAGCGCCTTGCATGCCGCTTGTGCCAACGGAGCGAGAGAAGCAGTAGAAATTCTGATTGGGCATAAAGCTGATTTTAATCTTAAAGATGAAAGTAAAGGGCAAACCGCTTTGCATTATTGCGCGGCACATAATTATTATGACATTGCAAAAATGATCTTAGAGAATGGCGGAAAGCCGGATGTTGCAGATAATTTTGGCAACCAGGCTTTGTGGACCGTTGTGTTTAATGTAAAAGGAAAGCCTGAGCGATTTCCGATGGTTGAACTTTTTTTGAAGCATGGGGCAGATAAAAATCATAAGAATAATTCAGGAAGAAGTCCTTTGGATTTTGCGGATATTCTGAAATACGAACCTTTGATTGAATTATTGAACAAGACTGTTTGATGCCGGAAAGATAATTTCTCTTGTAATTTTTTTTATTTGGCCCGGCGCAAGATCTTCGAGAAATAGATTTCCTATTCTTAATCTTTTTAGAGTTGTTACTTTAAATTGTAGTTTGTGACACATTCTTCTGATCTGTCTGTTTTTTCCTTCGGTAAGAGTAATGTTGAATGTTTCGGCAGAAAGAATTTTTAATTTACAGGGTTTAGTAATGGTGCCCATTATTTTTACTCCATTTTCCATTTTTTCTTTAAAGGCGGCATCAATTCCATTTACTCCTGTTTGATTTTCGGGGTAAGGAACAACACTTACCTCGTATTCTTTTTCAGTTTCTTCTGCCAGAATTTTCCTGCTTATACTTCCGTCATTGGTAAGTATAAGTAAGCCCTCTGATTCTTTATCTAATCTGCCAACATGAAAAATTCCTGAGTTTTCGGGAATGAATTTTAATATGTTATCAGGAATTTCTGCGTTCATGGTACATTCAATACGACGGGGCTTGTTGAATAGAAAATAAAGTTTTTGATTTCCTTTCTGAATTATTTTTTCATCGCAGATTATTTCATCCCATTCAGAAATTAAACTATTTTCAGAAATTATTTTTCCGTTTATTTTTATTTTTCCCGATAAAATGAGTTCGCTCGTTTCTTTATTGGAAATACGCAAACGGTGTGTAAGAAAATATTTTAGTTTTTGTTGCGAAGACATTTGTCAGTTCGGAAATAAACTGGTGGTCAGGAAGGGTTCAAACTTTTCATATACAGCTTCGGATAGTTTTTTGGCGGTTTTCCCAAAAAAGTGACTTGCTTTCATACCGTTTGCTTCTACAATCTCGTCAGATTTTACAAGTAGATAATTCTTTTTGTCTTTTATTGCTTTGTTGATCAGTTCATACCTGCCTGCAGAAGTTGCTTTATCAAACGGGCCTATCCAGATAACAGGAACGCTGCTGCTGTAGGCTCTAATTATATTCATCAGATCTTCGTGCGCATTTAAATAATTGCTGCCAAGTACAAGAATGATCACGTCTGGCTTTCTTGTGTCAAGTACATCAATTAATTTTCCGTTGTGCCATTTCATTACAGAATTGCCTGTTGGTTTTTCTGCGCTTTCAAGTACAGGAATTTTTGCTTTGACCTTTATAGAATCGCCTGCGCAGGATTGCCGCACACGAAAACCACAACACAAATTTTTCATTACAGGCGTAAATGTTTTTGAACCTGCGCCTCCAATAGCAATAGAGAGCACATCGTATTTTCCGCTCTCATGCATTTTTCGTTGCAAAAATTCTCCAAAATGCCCTTTCAGATAAGAATCGCCTAAAATTAAAACAGATTTGATCCCGGTTTGAGAAAAACAAAAGGAGGTGCAAAAAAAAATTAAGCTGAGAAAATAGAATTTAAAGCGCTTATTCATGATTTTAATCGAGTTGCAAAAATAATAAAATCAGCCGGATATCAGCTTTCTTATTGGATTAACGAAATAAATCCCACAGTCACGTAGTGACGACCTCCTGGTTCAAAAAACAAATAGATTGAATTTCATGGCCGCGTAGCGTAATGTCATTAGGTTAAGGAATTCAATAAACCTCCCGTCTTTAGCGGGAGGTTATAATAGAAAAAGTAAATCGGGCTTTAGCCCAAAATTCGTATTTAAATAATTGCACTCTCTAGAGAATACACTCGTTTTGAAAATAAATCACGAGCAATACCATTAAGCTAAATTACTTTGGGCTAAAGCCCCATGCTTGTTTTTTACTTTTAGCAGCCGGCTAAAGACCGGCTGCTTAGTAAAAATCTTTCTTTAATTTAATGACATTGTGCTTAGTGCATACCTTTAATATGGAATCCTGATAATTACTTTCGTTCCAATCGCTTCTCCGTTTTCAGAAGTAAGATCAATAATTTCTATCAGTTTAATGTTTTCAATTTTCGTAAGCAGGTCTAACCGTTCCTGCGTTACAAGCAAAGCCGTGCTCTTATGAAAACTTTCTGATTTTTGCTGAAGTTCATTTGCTTTTTCTCTTCCAATTCCGTTGTCTATTAGCGAACATTCAATATAACCGTCTCTTTCTTCGAATGAAATTTCGAGGTGGCCACGTTTTTCAATATTCTTAAATCCATGTTTAA
>JACMLS010000289.1 GCA_014379485.1 Bacteroidia bacterium
TAATCAGCAGAAGTTTCGTGAGGTTTATTATTTGGCAATACAATTGTAAATGTAGTTCCCTTATTTAATTCTGATGTCATATCAATTTTACCCTCAAGCAGTTCAACATACTTTACAACAATATTAAGTCCTAAACCCGTTCCCTGTATATTAGCTGCGTTGGTGCCTCTGAAAAAACGTTCAAACAAGTGTTTCCTGTCCTCTTCGGCAATTCCTATTCCATGATCTTCAACAGAAATAATAATTTCAGTTTCATTGGTTCCAATGCTCACTTCAATAGGTTTATCTTCCGGAGAAAATTTAATTGCATTTGAAATAAGGTTGAATAAAATATTTTTGAGTATTTTTTTATCAAGAAAAACTTTCTCATTTCCTGAATGAGTGTATAAAATTTTCTGTCCCTTCTTTGTAACAACCTGTAATTCTGAAATTATGTTTACAGAAAAAGCCTTAATATCAAACACCTCTGATGAAATTGAAATTTTACCTTCTTCCAGTTTACTTATTGAGAGTACATCGTTCATCAGATCCGTCATATGGGTAATAGATGATTTGATCCGGTTAATATGTTTTTCCTGCTTTTCACTTTCTCCCTGCTTTCCATATTTTGAGGCAAGTGAAAGTGAAGAAAGAATTGTTGCCAATGGTGTTCTGAATTCATGAGAAGCCATTGACACAAAACGCGATTTTAATTCGTTCAGATCCTTTTCCTTTTCAAGACTCTGACTTAGTTCCAACCGGCTTTTTTCCAATTCGCTCAAAGCCTCCTCCAATATCAATGTTCTGTCCTGCACTCTTTTTTCGAGATCTGCATTTGTTTTTTTAAGTTCTTCTGAAAGTCGTTTCAATTCTCCACTCTGTTTTTTGGCATCTTCATCGCTCTTTTTTCTCAGTGTAATATCAATAATAAAGGCAATGACGTGCATTCCGTCTGCAGCCTCAAAAGGGCTCAAACTGACTTCGACAGGTAATTCGGTTCCGTCTTTCCTCAATCCAAAAAGATCCATACCAATACCCATTGAGCGCGGATGTGGCTTTTTATTAAATCCATCTCTATGTCCTTCATGTTTTTTTTCAAATCTGCGCGGAACCAATGCTTCAATTTTTTTTCCGATCAGTTCACCTTTTTCGTAACCAAACATTTTTTCTGCTGATGGATTAATACGGATAATCTCAGATTTTCCGTTTGTAATCAGAATTCCTTCCGTAGCGTATTCAAATAGTGCAAGACTTCCTTCCTTGAGTTCCATTTTTTCTCTTATCGATTTGTTTTCGTCTTCTAAAGTAGCCATTTTGCCATATCTAATCAACAAAGATGGGGTATTCAAAAAAGTGACATATGAGGATTATCATGTTCAGTGATGAATTTTCTCAGTTATCTGGTTTAACGATGGTGTGCAGCGCCTTAGGTTTGCATAATCTTAATTTCAACAGCACAAAAGAAAATTTATTTAACTGCTCTTTATGTTCCTTATGCAAGCTTCAGTTCTTTTTAGTTTCCACGGTTTTTAATTTCATAAAGCAAAGATTTTCATTTTATGAAAATCTTTTCATGATTTCCCTCATAAGTCAAAATGAGGCTTTTCATTTCTTTCGGAAACCTAAACATAGAATTTAGCTGAATGAAAAGAGTTGTCAGTTAACTGTTAATGGTTTCTGTTAGTTTTTTTAAGATCAACTATTAACTAACAAAGATATCCATTAACGGTTTTTATAAATGGAAGGAAAAGATTATTATAAAATACTGGGAATTCAAAAAACCGCCAGGCCCGAAGAAATA
>JACMLS010000290.1 GCA_014379485.1 Bacteroidia bacterium
AAGAAAAACAAAAAGAGATCTTAGACAGCATTTATTACGCAAAGAGAATACAGGTTGCCTTGCTGACAAGTGAAAAATACATAGCAAGAAAACTGAATACGCTTAAGAAAAAAGAATGGTGAAGTTGAATAAAAAATATTTTTTATTGTTCTGCGTTTTTTATGCGGGATTTGTACTGCCCAATAAAACAGACTCTCTTTTGCTTTTGTTAAAAACCGATAAAGAAGACAGTACCAAAGTAAATCACCTTAACGCATTGAGCTGGGAGTTGAAATATAAAAACATTGACACTGCTATACAGCTGGCCAAGCAAAGCCTTTTACTGGCCGAACAAAAAAAATTTGAAAAAGGTTTTGGTAAGGCCAACTCAATTCTTGGTGCGTATTATGCAATACAAGGAGATTACGACCTGGCTTTGAAACATCATTTTACAGGAATGAAAATAAGTGAAAAACTCGGGGATAAAAAAGCCTGCGCTGCTTCTTACGGAAATATTGGCGTGGTGTACAGAAACAAAGCAAATTACCCTGAAGCGCTCAAATATTATTTTAAAGCTCTTCACATTAACGAAGAGTTGAAAATAAAAAAAGCAATAGCTACCAACCTTGGCAACATTGGGGTGGTTTATATGAATGAACTTGACAATGAAAAAGCCCTTGAATATCATTTCAGAGCATTGAAAATAGATGAGGAGCTGAATTTTAAAAGCGGAATCGGCCGGCACTTTGATAATATTGCAACCGTATATTACCACCAGTTAAAATTTGCTGAAGCACTTTCGTATTACAGGCGCTCTCTGAAGCTGAGAGAGGAATTGGGAGAACTTACTGAGGCCTGCAAAACAACCGGAAATTTAGGAAGTGTCTACCGGGAAATGAAAGATTATGACAGCGCTATTTTCTATTATGAAAAAACACTCGTCTTTGCAAAAAAATCAGGTCTCAAAAAAGAAATAGCCCTTACTACCGGAAACCTTGGCGAAATTTACGATCTGCAAAAAAAATATGCGCTGGCAGAAAAATATTTAACAGAATCTTTGCTTTTGTTTAAAGGACAGGGTTCTTTAGACGATGAAATGAAATTTGAAAAAGCTATAAGCGATCTTTACCATCGTACTTCTTCCTACAAAAAATCGCTTGAACATTATAAAAATTATACCCGGCTTAAAGATTCTCTTTTCAGCACCGAAAAAAACAAAGAACTTACCCGCCACGAAATGAACTACGGCTTTGAGAAAAAAGAATCCGCCATGAAAGCGGAAAAAGAAAAAAACGAAGCCGTTGCAAAAGCCGAAAATAAAAAACAAAAAATTCTGATCGGTTTAACCGTTTCAGGCTTATTGCTGATGGCGATTACCCTTGCCGTAATTTACCGGTCGCTCAGAATAACCAGGAAACAAAAAACAATTATTGAAAAACAAAAAGAAATTGCAGATGAAAAACAGAAAGAAGTTTTAGACAGTATTTATTACGCAAAGAGAATTCAGACCGCATTGCTTACAAACGAAAAATATATTGCAAGGGTTCTAAAAGCAAAACAATCATGAAGCGAATCGCGGCAATAAATTGTTTTTGTGTAGAATGTTTTTTGCGATTCTGCTTCATGGATTACGCCAGAAGCCCCGATAGCTATCGGGGTCAGCGGACCCTGATTACCAACGAAAAATACATTGAACGAAAATTGACTAAATTGCGGGGCCAAAATAAATGAGAAAAGTTTTTTCTATACCTGTTTTCTTTTTTTGCTTTTTGGTTTACTCCCAAAACATTGATTCGTTAAGGCTTGTGCTCAAAAACGCAAAACATGATACAACACGGGTAAAAACATTAAACTACTGGAGCCTGAAAATTTTTTCATCGCAACCAGATTCCTCCCTTTTACTTTGCACACACGCTAAAAAATTAGCTGAAAAAAACCTGAATATAATGAGAGTAAATCTTTCTGATGAGGAAGCTTTTTTTATGGAGTATTATTTCAGAAAAAATCTTGGCGAGAGCGCGCTGCGAATAGGAGTGCTTAATTTTAATAAAGGAAAAATGGAGGCTGCTTTAACCGCGCTTGAATACAGTTTAAAAATAAGAAGGGAAATGCTTGCCAAAAGCAATACACCTTTAGAAAGGCACGAAAGCAAACAGGGAATGGCACTTTCTTATAATAACCTGGGCGAGTTTTACAGAAGAAAAGGAATGATGAAAGAAGCAATGGAAAATTATACCAGCAGTTTAAAAATAAAAGAAGGTTTACTTAAAGAAAAATTATCTGCAACAGAAATCAAACAGGTTAAAATTACTATTGCGTATACATTGAATAACATCGCAATTATTTACCTCAATCAGGGAAAACCTGATGAAGCACTCGCTTTTTGGTTTAAGTCAATGAAACTAAACAAAGAACTGGGAGAAAAGGATCGGCTGGCATTTAACTATACAAACATTGCCGGTGTTTATAGTGAAAGGGGGCTGAAGAAAGAAGC
>JACMLS010000291.1 GCA_014379485.1 Bacteroidia bacterium
TAAAAAATAAAAAAATAAAAGGTCGTAAAGAAAAATTTAACTGCCTGGCTCTTAGCCAAAGACAAATTACAATTAAACGAATGAAGAAACACTTAATGCGAATAGTAAAAAAAGAACAATGCACCGCCTGTTTCCAGGTGCCCCATGGTACATTGCCCTTCATTTTACTTTCATACTACACGAAGAATGCTGGTGTAAGGTTGGGTAACAAAAATAAATTTTACTTAATTAAAAAAATAGGCAAATCAATTGACTACCAGTTTCTGCGTTCTGTATCCTGAATTACCGTTTATTTTAATAAAATAAATTCCGGCTTTTAAATTCTGATCAACAGTAATCCTATTATTTCCTTTGATCACTTCTGTAGTTTCTTTATATACATTTTCTCCAAGCGCATTAAAGATTTCTAATTTGTATTTTGCGGTTTCGGAAGATTCAAATTGAACAGAAAACAAACCTGTTGAAGGATTTGGAAAAACAGAAACAGCATGCTCTTTTGATGTTAAGGCGTTTTGCGTTGTTGCTAAAGTTCCTTTAACAGGAACATTACTTTTGTAAACGCCACCGCCGGCTATACCTGCGTACATATAATTATCTGCACCAATAAACAACGAATGCACATGAAGATTATCTAAACCGCTATTCAACTGCGTCCATGTTACAGCAGTATCAGAGGAAAGATAAATTCCGGTATTGGTACCAATGTAAACACTATCATTACCCGCAATTACAAAACAGTTTACAAAACCGTTGCTGTATAAAGGCAAAGGCGACCAGGTGTTATTATATTTTTTATACCGGTAAAGTCCGCAAAGCGCGTTCGGAAGCAAGTGAGAAGCATACAAATCTTTTTGCGGGGTTAAACCAACCTGCCCAACATCTCCTCCCACAAAAGGAGAGGCTGAAGTATAATTTAATCCGCTGTTGGTTGATTTGTAAACTCCGAATTGTTCCAAACCAAGATATACATCATTAGAAGTTTTATCAATTGTAAGTGAAACAGCAACGGTAGCTGCGGGCAGGTTACTTGTTGTACCGGAATTTGTCCACGATACTCCGTCATTTACAGAAGTATAAACTGACTGGCCGGAACCGCCCCAACCTGTACCCAGAAATAATTTTCCGGCACTGGTGTAATCAAAAGTTACGGCAGCAATTCCGGTAAAACCGGTTTGAGTATTGGCCCAGGTTTGCCCGTCATCTGTTGACCTGAAAATAGTTCCACCTATTGTGCCAAGATGTCTTCCTGCAATTAAGGTACCTGTTACCGGATTCATTCCAACAGTAAAAATAGTTTTGTCTGCAAGGCTTTTATAATTCCATGAATTACCTCCGTCAGGCGAAACATAAATACCATTCTCTGTTCCTAAAACAATTTCGCCGGCTGCATTATTTACAAAACACCTTCCTGTGCTTGCAATTAGCCCTGAATTGAAACGTGACCAGGAACCTGCTACCGGCATTTTCAATATTCCTGCTCTGTCAGCAATTAACACATTGTCTGCATTGTCAATTGCCATTTGAAAAAAAGACATAGTTGAAAGTGCACTTAAGCCTGTGCTCATAGCAGTCCAGGTTCCGCCTGAATACCTGAATACTCCTTGCGTAAGTGACAAAACATAAAGATCTCCTGCAGAGTTAACTTCTACTTTTAATACTCCGTCTCCTCCCGTTGTTGTATAACCACTTACCAAGGTCCAGTTGCCACCGTTAACTGATTTATAAACGTTGCCTGCGCTTCCGGTTGTTGTACCTGCGTACATAGTTGCGGATGCCGCATAATAGGTAAGAGAAGAAACTATATTGCCTGGCAGGCCGCTCATGTTTGTCCACGATGTGCCATTGAAGCAAAACACACTAGCTGATGTGCCAGCTGTTGCGGCGTAAAGAAATCCCTGGCTGCCCAGGCACATAGCTCTTATAATTGTATCGGTTAAACCTGTATTTATTTGTGCCCAGTTTATACCGTTATCAAAAGATCTGTACACTCCGTTTTTATTTCTGCCGGCGTAAATGGCATTGTTTGAAGGATCGGCAATAAGAGAAGAAATGGTATTGGAATTTGTACCCGGACTAAATGTTGTGTTGTTCTGAAGCGTCCAGGTATTTGCTGTATCGTTTGAATAATAGATCCCCATTGGTTTTGTATTGCTTAAGGTGTCAACAACGCACGCGTACATTTTAGCGGCGTTAACAGGGTCAATCGCTAATTTTGTTACGCGCTGAAGTTTTAATCCATTATCTGCTTTGAACCAGCTTGCGCCGTTGTTTCTAGATCTGTAAAGATTTCCGCCTGAGCCGCCTACTTTACGGTGATCAAAAGAAGCGGAACCAAAAAGATTTCCGGTGTTTTTATTTGCAACAAGAACACTAAAGAGACCACCGTACGGACCGTTGGTTTGCTGCCAGGTTATTTGCGCAGTTGCATTAAGGCAATAAATTATTATTACAAGTGCAGAGAATAATTTTGTTTTCATATTTTAAATTTAAGTGTTTAAAAAAGGTTGCGCTAACATATTGCTCATACCAATTGGACACATTAAATAGTTCAATTAGTATTACTTCTGCTTACTAACACGAAAAACAAAGGCAAGCGGTTGGGTGAAAAAAAATATTTTTTTAAATACAATTTCCTGTTTTTACCCGTGCATAAAGTTCTGATTCCCGGAATATGGAAGTTTTGGGAAGGGAAAATAAAAATTTAACTGCTGCAGCACAGAATTTCTAAAAATCAAAAATAAGAAACCGCAAAAACAGATTCATTGCTTACAATATCTTTAAAATTAGCGCCATTATAAACGCGCATTTTAAAAGCAGCTTTTATTTTCTTTACAGGCTGTGAGTTTTCGTTGGTGCCATAATTATCAACAGAAAGAATCCGGAAATAATCTCCGTTGTTTGGACTTGCGGATATTGAAGACCAGGAAAGGCCGGCCGCATCAGTATAAACGATGCTTACGTTTGAAAAACCATAAGAATTTGTCGCGCCTGCAGCTGTGCTGAAATTAAAATTAGAATTACAACCTGTAAAGCCTTGTGTTGATACGTTGCGGTTTGCTTCTGAAATTCCTGACCCGGCATCGGTTACTTTTAAATACACGTTATACACACCCGCAACAGCATAAGTATGTTGCGGATTTTGTTGTGCCGAAGTAACACCATCACCAAAATCCCAATAATAAACATACGGCGCTGCACCAAAAGAGGAAATGGTATTAAACTGAATTGTATTACCTGTTGGTGGATTACTCGCTATAGGAGATACTAAAGTATTACCAGGCGCTTCAACTTTTATTTTCTGACAAATTGTACTTGTACAGGAATTGGTAAAAGTTGCAACCATACAAACATCATAAATTCCGGGATGAGTATAAGTATGTGATGGGTTAGAAGCAGAGGATGTGCCTCCATCACCAAAATTCCAGCTCAGGGTTTGTACGCCCGGTGTTACGGACTCAGCAAAACTAGTTATAAATTGCGTTGGCGTACCAGATACATTTTGAATTGCATAATAGCCCGGAATAAGTGAAGTGCTGATCTGTGCAGGCGTACCCGGCAACTGTGATTGAAAATCATTTATTGTAACCTCAAAACTATTGGGACACACCCCGCTGCAATTGTGCGTTTTGAACTCGCCCTTAAAATTATACACATCGTTTGTATCATGTGTATAGGAAGAATACATATAATAATTATTAACCCCTGCTTTAATATCCAGCGGAACTCCATCAACGCTTCCGCTCAAATAAAAAACCGGCTGATTCTGCGTTACAACCGGGTCTTGCTTTTTACAGGAAAAAAATACCGCAAGCAGCAACATTAAAAATACATTACACAATGTTGTTTTCATTTTCTAACTGATAAAAATTTATAACTGAAAATTAGTCTCAATGATTTACTTCGTTCAAAAGCCGGATTACTGAAATAAGAATTATTTTTAAGATCTATAAAACCAAAATTCATAAAACAACCGGCTGAAAATCTTTTTGAAAAACCATAAGAAAAACCTACATCTGCCTGCAGGTCATAATTAAAAATACCGCCTGCATAACCATAGGCTTTTAATTCACTAACATTATTGCGTATACCATAAGATTCTGTATAAGTTTTTTGTTTGCAGGAAGTGCTTACCAGGTATGAGAACCTTGTTCCTGCAGAAAAAGAAAACTTGTTTCTATTAAAAAGAACCCCGAGTCTCAGACCTGCGTAATGCAGGTTTCTGATATCAATTTCTGTTGTGTTTGCCATGTAACCCAAAGAATAAGAATTGGACGTAAAAATTGACGGAGCCTGAGAAATTTTTCCTAACGAGGTATAAAACAATCCTGCTTCTGCAAAAAACGATTTCCCGAATCGCTTGCCCGCCGCAAATTCAATATGCGGATTTATAGCAGGCGTTTGCCCGCCAGAAAGTTCAAGTGCTGCATTGAGTGAAGGACCTGCATTGACCAGAACATAAAACTGTTCGGTTACCTCATCACCGTTTTTACTTTTGAAAATAGAATCTGCAATTGCAGAATTATCTATGATCTGCATTTTCGGAAAATTACCTGCCAGAGAATTTGAAGCGGGTGGCAAAACATACAACACCTGCATATTTGCAATGTATGTGCTATTATCAATTTTATTCTTTAAAGTATTTTTACCTTTAGTTTTATTTATTTCTGAAGTGTTTTTACCCTTTACATTGGCCAGCGTATTCTTTTTCTGCAACGTTTTCTGCTCACGCTTTTTGTACGCAGATTTTTTTTCTTCCGGGCCGCGTTTTTCCTTTTGCTTTTTTATCAAACCATCGCCTGAACTGGAAGAAGATTTTCCGTCTGGTGAATGGACTGCCGGGATGGTACCGGGGTTTTTATTTGCAGAGACGTTTGTTGAATAAGAAAATTCAACCGGGCCTTCTTTTTTCTCAGAGATCGCAAGGGTAGATTTTTTTGAATTTTCTGCATCTGAAAAGAAATCAAAAAATAAAAACGAAAAAATCAGCAAAGAAAAGCCTGGAACGATCCAGAAAAAAATAAATCTTCTTTTTTTCTTTTTCTGCTCTTCCTTTTCAATTAAAGCCTGCATAGCACTCCATGCATTAGCAGATGGCGTGAATTTTCTTCCATCCAATTGCTGCTTTATTTCTTCATCAAAATTACTGTTCATGTTGCTGCAATCTTAATTTGTTTAACAGAATTATCAAGTAGCTCTTTGAGTTTGTTGCGCGCAAAATTTACGTGCCATTTGCTTGTACCCTCAGAAATACCAAGCATATCAGAAATTTCTTTGTGAGAATAACCATCCACCGCAAAAAGATTAAATACTTTTCCGCTCATTTCGGGTAAACTGTTAATCATTGCCTGTAATTCTTCAGCGTCCATTCTCGAAACATAAGTATTCACCACATTCGAATGGCCCTCATCAAAATATTCATTAAAGTCAACCTGCTGAAACATTTCTTTCTCTTTTTTGTTTTTTCTGAAATCATCAATCAATGTGTTAATCATAACCCTTCTCATCCATAAAGTAAAAGGAATCTCGTTTCTGTATTTGTCAAGATTGTTCAATATTTTAAGAAAACCAATGTTCAGAATTTCTTCAGCATCTTCTTTGTTCTTTTTATACCTGGCACAAATGCTCATTAAAAAAGAATAGCAATTAAGATAGAGCTTATGTTGGGCCGCCCGGTCTCTTTTCCTGCAAAGGTCAAGCAATACCTTATCACTAATCGGATTCAATGGCGCTAACGAAATAATCTCTAAGTTATAACTATACACGTAACTATAGGGCAAGAGGTTGGGTAACAGGGTAAAAAAAAAGAGAATTTAATTTACTGTTAATCAATCAATTAAAATTAAAACAACAGTTTGTTTGGCGCCCTTTAGCCATAAAGAAAAATAAATTCACTGCTTGATTGCTTTATAATTGATCGAAAAATACCGAAACGCATTCAGATTATAAGGCGTTTTCTATTCTATATTAAAATAAAATACAAATTTTTTATTCTGGGAAAATGCTGCTAAAAACAAAAAAAGATTCCGAAAAAAAATAAATTCTTAATGGTCATTGTTTTTGTTATGATGATGAAAACACAAGTCAGTAACAGAAACAAATCTCCAGATCTTAAATTAACGAATCTTAATTTTTAATCTGGTGAAAAACACTCAGTGCTTTTAAAGAAAGAAAATGTGCTCTTCTTCTTTTATTTCAATTGGCCTATTCCGTCTTTTGCAGATTTATCTTCAGGATACAGCCAAAGGACCTTTGTAAAAAGTACTTTCGCTTCGGTTTTTTTACCAAGATACAATTCTGTCCAGGCCAGCATAAGCAAACCATCGTATCCGAAAGGATAGTGATCTACCACTTTTAAAAAATGTTTGTATGCTCCCTGATAATCTTTTTTCTCATACAACAGGTAACCCAGCCTGTAGTGTGCAACAGAATTTTGCGGATCAATTTCAATGATCTTTAAATATTGTGTTTTTACCTGGTCCATATTGCCCAATATTGCGGCAGGATATACATAACCCAAACGGGCTTCTATTGAATGAGGTTTTAAATCTATTGCGGACTGATAATAAGTTACAGATTCCTTGTTCATTCCTGCCAGGTAATGCAACCAACCCAATCTCAGGTTAACCTCATAAGAGGATTTGTCATACACCTCTTTCATAATGGCAATGGCGGTCTTATAATCCCCGTCTGCCTCGCTTTTAATACTTTTTGTAAAGGCAGGCCCTATTTTTTCTGATTGTGATCTGAAATCCTGTAATCCAATGAACAGGAAGGCTACTATTAAAGAAGTTCTCTTAATATATTTCATATGTGTTAAATAAAGTGGAGATAAAAATAGCTTTTATTTCGGAAAAATAAGGAAAGGACCTGAAAATTATCCAATTATCCGCCCAATAATCAAATGGTCATTCTATTGGCCTGACGTGTTTTAATATCATTAGCTCATATTTAGCAGGCCAATCTGCCTTTCTTTTATGAGGCTAAAAATTATTTTTTCAGGATAAAAACAGCGACTGAACCTAAGATTGCAACAATAAAAAAATTAAAAAGAATGTTCCTAAAATATTTCTTTTTTACTGCTTGCGTTGCGGGAATGAAATCAGACACTTTTTTTTCTGACCGTTCTTAAATTTTTTGTGCCTGATTCCATCAATGATTGACTAATAAAAAAACGGATTCATTTTACTTTATCTTTTGATGAAGCAATCTTTTTGACTGAGAAATAAACCAGGCAAACCGCCAGTCTGGCCCGAAAGTAAAACGGAAACGTTAGCCGCTGATACTTTTTTTGCAAGCGAAATAGCATGTTTCATCAAAACAGATTTACCGATTATAGAATTAAAGGTAATCCCCTTATTGTTTTGTTGCTTTAGCGCCTTCTGCTGAAACTGTGTTTTTGCTTTTTCTATTGCTTTATTTAAAAGCGGAATAATTTTATTATTGTCATCTCCTTTCACCAGGTAATCAAAGGCCCCGTTCTTTATTCCGTTAACCCCGTCTGCAATGGCGCCATAAGCTGTATAGAGAATAATTTCTGTTTCCGGATATTTTTCTTTAATGACTTTTGTAAGTTCTACACCGTTGCCATCCGGAAGTCTTATATCCAACAGTACAACGTAATAGAAATTGCTTTCGAGTTTTTTTAATCCGCTTACTGCATCCTGTGCCTCCTCTACTTCAAAGCCTTCAACTGAAAGTAAACGGGCCAGTAATTTTCTTAGCTGTGGCTCGTCATCAACGATCAAAATAGAAGCAAAAGGTTTCAATCTGATTTTACTAATTTAAATCAAATATCGGAAAAAGCACCGACAATACAATTTAAAAACGATTAAGCAGAGCAGAATTCGTTTTATCAGTCCTGCTTCCCGAAAAAAAGTTCAGCAATCAATAATGGGAGAAAATTCATTAAATGCCTAGTTAAAAAGATTTTAATTGATCACCGGCAGCAAACCATAATTTTTTCCGTACTCAAGCATTTGTTTTGTAAAGTCCATAGGATACTCAATTTTTACATCCACAATTTTTCCGTCTTTCATTACCGGAATTAATTTTGGCTGTATAAAACCGGCGTAAGGCGCAATGTTTAGTTTAGAATAACGGTCCAACACTTCTTTGTGAAGCTCTTTGTTCACTTTTACCCCGTAATTTTCTACCAGGTTTTTTCCGGCAGTGTAATCTCCTTTTGATTTTACACGTTGAATTTCTTTTAATAATTCTCCAAACAGTACTTTTAACTTATCATAATCATTTACGACAAAAAAAGTTTTTCCGTCTCTTACTTTTTTCTCTATCACATTTTCTTTTGCGCCTTTTTCAAAAACCCATGCGGCTACTAGTTGCCTGTTACGCATATGAGCTTCCTCAAGATCTTTTCCTAACTTTAAACGGGACATCTGGATCATTAATCCTTTTGTAATGTATTCGTCATAAGAAGCTTTTCCGTAATCAAGAGATTCCATTACTTTCATTTCAACTAATTTTTTATCGAAAAGATAATACAATGCAACAAGATCCGCACGCGCTTCTTCTAAAGTAGATGCGTAATTTTTTAAAGTTTCGCTTGGCTGCCCAACGCCGGGTTCTATCTGTCCGCTCGCATGGCCAATTACTTCGTGCATATCTGTATGCAATTTGTCTGCATACGGTGCGCATCTTTTTACACGCTCTGCAATCTCTTTTGTAAAATAAAATTCATCCACAACATTTGCACCTGCGGCCTGGTCATAAGCCTCAACAATATTACCGAGGTTCACAGATTTTGAACCGTGTTCCTCCCTGATCCATTCATTATTCGGCAGGTTGATTCCTATAGGTGTTGAAGGTGCGTTTCCGCCACTTTCAATAACTACATTGATCACTTTTGCAGCAA
>JACMLS010000292.1 GCA_014379485.1 Bacteroidia bacterium
AAACTTGCTAACAATTTGTTATCAGTGATTTAATGACGAATTTTGGTCTCTGCGAATATTTTTCGCCTTTATTATGGAACAATTTAAGATAGATTTTAATGCAAGCGGATTGTTTAGCAATTTGTTTCTTGATTACAGTGACAAGAAAACTTTTCTTGAAAATTTTGTAGTTGATTTTCCGTCAATAGAAAATATTAAAAGAGATCTGGGTTCTTTTAAGTTTGATTACCTTGACAGGAATGTACTCAAGGATGAATTGATCTCGCAGAACGCTTCCATAAAAATGTCAGGCGAAACGATGAATAATATTCTTTTGCTTTCTAAAGACAATTCGTATACGGTAACAACGGGGCATCAATTGTGTTTGTTTACAGGCCCTTCTTTTTTTATCTACAAAATTATTTCGTGCATAAAAACCTGTATTGAACTGAACAAAGAAATTCCGGGCAAACACTTTGTTCCGGTTTACTGGATGGCCACAGAAGATCATGATCTGGAAGAAATTGATCATGCGTTTTTTTATGGGAAAAAAATTACCTGGAAAGTAGATGGTACAGGCAGGGCTGGAGAAATCTCAGCCAAAGGAATTGAAAAAGTACTTGATGAATTGAGAGTAATTTTAGGAGATTCAGAAAATTCAAATAAAATAATTTCTCTTTTTGAAAATTCTTATTTGAAAAGCAAAAACCTGGCTGGTGCAACGCGTTTTTTAGTAAATGAGTTATTCGGAAAACACGGATTGGTTATTCTCGACGGAAATTCAAAGGCGCTTAAAGATCTTTTTAAAGAAGAAATTAAAAAAGAGATATTTGATCCGCATTCATTTGAAAAAGTAAATGAAACTTCTGATGAGCTTGAAAAAGCCGGTTATCCCGTGCAGGTAGTTCCACGCGAAATAAATTTATTCTACGGAGAAAAGGGTTCCCGCGAAAGAATTATTAAATCGGGCGACAATTTTGTGGTTGTAAATTCTGACAGAACATTTAATGAAGCAGAAATTCTGAAAGAAATTGACATGAATTCTTCGGCATTCAGTCCTAACGTTGTGCTCCGCCCTTTATATCAGCAAAAGATCTTGCCAAACATTATTTATTGCGGTGGCCCAGGAGAAATGGCTTACTGGTTGCAATACAAAAGTTTTTTTGATACAACAGGAATTCATTTTCCATTTCTGCTTCCCCGCAATTTTGTTTGCCTGTTCGAAAAAAGCAATTTGGTAAAATGGAAAGCTCTTGGTTTTAATGAGGCGGATCTTTTTTCAGACGAAGAATCGCTTATAAAAATTTATGTACAAAAAGAGAGCGGGGTAATTTCATTAGAAGAGAAAAAGAAAAAGGTAGATGAATTTTTTCTGGAATTGGAAAAAGAAACTGTTGAAACAGACAAGAGCCTCGTAACTTTTGTCAGGGCCGAAAAACAAAAGGCACTGAATGGATTAGATGTTCTTGAGGCAAAACTTAATAAGTTTTTGAAACAAAAAAACGAGAACGGAATCAATCAGATCGTTTCTCTGCGCGCAAAAGTTTTTCCAACAGGTGTTTTTCAGGAACGGCAAGAAAACTTTTTTGCTTTTGTAAATAAAAGAGGATTTGGATTGCTGGATGAAATTTTTGATGAGATGGAAAGTCCGGTGGGGAAGAAGGAGATTACGGTTTTTGTATTAAGTTAAATTGCGATTGGTTGGAAGGATGTTTATGTTTGAAGCATTCAATCTTCCAATCAAAATCACTCCCCATTCTTCCAACTCTTCAAAAACTCCGTATCCTCTGTCAAATACCCAACAACTTTATAAGCCGAATGTTCCAGCACCGGAGAATTAACTGCAATTTCTTTGATCACTTTTTTATCTGACCAGCCGTAACCGTTTGAGTGAATGAAAAACAAACTGTCGCCCGTATTTACAATAAAACCGGTGTGGCTGTCAAGGCCAATAACAAAAACTCCTTTGCCGTGTTTTTTTACATCGTTGCAAAATTTTTCGTTTTTAAAATTGCTGTAGCGTTTTATGTGGTCTTCTGTTGTGAGTGTTTTTATCATTTGTTCACTTGCGCAGCAGGCAAGTTTTACACGTTCAAGTTTTACACCTGCGTCTCTTAAAACGGTGGTTACAAAATAGCCGCAGGCAATTTTTCCCTGTCGCGGTACCTGTGTAATTCCATTAAAATCCCACTCAGTATCATACCAGAACGGAAACATTTTTTTGTACATGAAACCTGTAAAAGCATCTTTGCTTGCCGCGACAGAAGTTTTTTTCTTCAGCTCAGCAACAGAAGTTTTAAGCGTATCATATTTTCCGGGCGAGTAGATTTTATCCAACTGCACTTTCACCTCTTTTTCTTTTTTACCATTCAGTTTATTAAAGGTAAAATAGCCAAGCCCGCCAAGAGCCACAAAAAACAAAGCGATCTTCATTTTTTTCATGTTTCTAAATTAACGCTATTAGAAACTTAAGTAACAAGGCCAAATGTTATTTTTCCCTAAAACGATGTTTAAAAGGGGGAACGCGGATGACGCGGATTAGGCTGATGATCGCGGATATTTTTTTCAGGATTAAATGACACTGATTTTCACTGAAAGATAAAGTTCACACGACTGGCATCTCAAAAAATCCATTTAACAAGGCGCACCGCAAAATTAAAAGCGCAGCTTATGACTATAAGTGAGGATTTTAATTTTGTGGTTTAACGCAGTAAAATGAATTTTTTGAGATACCAGAAAAAAAAATCTCTGAGCCGTTACACCCAGAGACCTTTTTCATTCAACCTAACCTACCTTATTAACCTTAACTTAAACCTTATACTTATACTCTATACTTATACTGTACACAAATTAATTCCCATCATGTATATCATCCACTTCTTTCTCAATCTTATCCATCTGCTCTTCAAGTTTCAGTTCAATTTTCTTTTCAATTTTCCTTTTCAACCTGTCTTCAAAATTCTCTTTTTCTTCAAGGTCTTTGCAATCTATACACTCTAAACCAACAGGTGTCATTTTCCATTTTCTTGCCACCATGTCCTTGTCATCTGTATTGGTTGTGTTTTTAACATCGTAAATAGCGTGTTCAACAGAACGGTCAAGATAGATCACTTTATTTTTCGGAACTTTTATATACACATCAACAGACTGGTTTTTCCATTTGTCGTTTGCGCCTACAGAAAAATAGTTGTTCAACAAAATGGCAGAGTCCTTCAAAGAATAGTTGTAAACGATCTTGCGGGCGTTGCCTTTAGCGTTCTCTTTATCGGGCCCGTGTGCAGAGCTTATTACCAGCACCTCAAGCGTATCAAGATGGTTTGGTATAATGTGAACGCGCACCGTGCTAATAAATATTTTTCTGTCTGCCTCTTTAATAATCATATCTCCGTCAATAGTAACGCGGCCGTTTTCATTGCTCTCTTCATAGAAAAAATTCTCTGCGTTGTATTTGTCAGCCATGTTCATACCTATAAACAAGGTGTCTGTATTTGGTTGCGAAGGAAATTGTCTGTTCTTTACTTCGGCGTATTCAGAAAAACCTGCAACAGTTCTTAGTGTAACAGAAACGCAGATCGCAATTCCAATCACTAATAATAATCCTGCAGCAATATTTATCCATTTATTGCGGTATTTGAGTTTGAATAAAAGTTTTATTCCAACATATAAAAGCATAATGATTGGTATACCGAAAGCAAGTATTGCACCCAGATATAATAAAACTTTTTGCGTTGGGTCGTCAAAAACACCATTCAGGTATTCTCCTGCACCGGCAGATCCGTTTGCAACAGAAAAACCAAATAGTCCTAATACAAACATGATTAGTAAAAATGTGGCTAAGCCCACAAGAAATAATCCAAGACATCTTAATACAACGTTTCCGAGAACTCTCCAGAAACTGGTTCCTGAACCTGCTCCATCCCTTACTTTTTTTCTTGGCAGCCCGGCTTCTTCTATTACACTTTTACTAATAGTATTTACATCTACACTTTCGCCACGCATTTGTAATTTTTCTGCTGTAGTTCTGGCATCGGGAACAACGATCCAGAGAATAATGTAAGCAAAGAATCCTGCACCACCTGCCCAGATCAGCGCAATAAAAATAATACGCACCCACACAACATCCCAGTTCAGGTAATGTGCAATACCATTACACACACCACCCATTACTCTCGAGTCAGGATCGCGGAAAAGTCTTCTTCTAACTCTTCCTCCGTTGTTAATATTGGTTTCTGCTTTTTTCTCTTCTTGTGCGGCTTGTGCTTCATCTCCGCCGTAATCTTCGGGCTTACCCATTATTCCAACAACATGTTCAATGTCTTCCATTGTAACTACTTGTTTTGAAACAGAAATTTTTTCCTGCAGCAATTCTGCAATACGGCTTTCTATATCAGCCATAATTTCATCGCGCCCGTCAGAGCTGCTGAAATAGCCGCGTATGGTTGCCAGGTATTTACTTAAACTTTCATAGGCACCTTCATCTATATGAAAATTTATGCCGCTTATATTTATAGTTATTGTTTTGTTCATTTTGCTTGTTTAAATAGGTTTATACTATAGGATGAATGTTTTGTTCTGAGTTGTTTGCAGCATCGTTGCTGTTTTTTGATGTTTCAATGGTTTTGTTCACCGCATCAACCAGTTCCTGCCAGCTTGTTTGCAGTTCTTTTAAAAATGTTTCGCCAATTTCTGTGTTGTGATAATATTTTCTTGGCGGTCCGCTTGTACTTTCTTCCCACCGGTAGGTGAGCAGGCCCATGTTTTTTAAGCGTGTAAGCAAAGGATATAATGTACCTTCTACCACAACCAGTTTTGTATCTTTCAGTTTTTCTATTATTTCTGTTGGATAATGTTCGCCGGTACTTAAGATAGAAAGGATACAAAGTTCAAGAACTCCCTTGCGCATCTGTGCCTTTGTGTTTTCTGAGTTTACCATTTTTTTAAATTAGTTGATTTGTTGTAAAATATTTTAGTTGAAGATTTTTTAAATAACCTTGAAGTTGATATTGATCGTGTACAAGGTGTTTGATTTGAATTGTGTAAAATTCAGTTTGCTGAACTGGCTCTCAACAGAATTTTTTAAGAGCGGATCCGGGCAGATACAAAGCACCTGTTCAACCGAACCCGCTTTATCTACAATGAAAAGAACTTTTACGTTTTTTTCAAAGCCCTGCGTAATAAATTGCTGAGGTATCCTGATCATGTTTTGAATTTGAAGGCCCGCAGGATTCATCATTTTTTTATCAGGCAAAGAACCGTTTGCAGTTAATGATGCAACAGATCCGGTAATCATTAATGCGGCAATAAGTGATTTTATAATTTTCATTTTTTAGTTTTTAATTTGGTTTTTAAATTTCTTTTATTGAAATGTATTACTGTTTTGCAAACTTTGCCGGTTATTGGATGTTTGCATTACCCCTTAATCGACAATACAAAGATATGGTTATTTAA
>JACMLS010000293.1 GCA_014379485.1 Bacteroidia bacterium
AGTTGCTCTCCAGCAGAGCTCACTTCCGTTTCCTGATAAGCATGGCTAAATTAAATTTGCATTTGTATATTTACAAACTGTCCTAATTTTGGGAGGGTTACACCGCCTTCGCGAAATGAAAAGCTAAATTAAGGGTTGATTTTTTTATTCAGACAGCATAAAAAATTACTCCGAAAAGAGAGTCAAAGAAAGAATAAGCGAGTTGTTTTTTTTTGAAAATAAACCTCTTAGTAAAAATAGCAGATCTAAAGATCATCCAGCATTTTCATTACCTCAGCTCTTTTGCGGGTAGATACAGGAACATGGCAATTATCATTCATGACCAATGAGTCTTCGCTTTTAATAAATTCTTTAATGTATTTGGTGTTAACGAGGTGAGATTGATGTACCCTGAAAAATCCGTGTTCAGATAAAATTTCTTCAAAATCCTTTAGTGTTTTTGTAACCAGCATTTTTTTTGCGTTGGCGAAAAAAAACTCAGTGTAATTGACGTTTGATTCGCAACGAATAATATCTGTAATATTTACTACGTGTATTTTTTCCTGGGTATGTAAAGCAAGTTTTATATGTGCTTTTGTTTTTCCTTTTATGTTTTCCGCAAGCAATTCCAGACTCTGGCCTTCGTTTATTTTTCTGGCAGACAGTTTTTCTACTGCCGCTTTTAACTCGTCCGGGTCAATTGGTTTTAATAGATAATCTACTGCAGAATAACGAAGTGCTTTAATTGCATAAGCATCATAAGCAGTAACAAAAATTACCTTTATAGAAGCGTCTTTAATTATTTCCAAAAGATCAAAACCACTTCCGTCCTGCATTTGAATATCAAGAAAAAGAACGTCTGGTTTTTCTTTGGATAGAAGCTTTGCCCCGTTTACTACACCATCAGCTTCGCCAACAAGATTTACAACAGGACAATATGTGGCAAGATCTTTTTTTAAAGTATTTCTTGCTTGTTCTATATCATCAATAATTACAGCTTTCATAAATTAGTTGCAGGTTATAAGTTATCAGTTGTGTGTTAATTCGTTTTTTTTTAAATCTGAAAAGTGCTTTTTACTCCAATAAATTTTTTGTTCTCTTTTATCCAGGCTTCAGCAGCTTTTCTTCCGGTATCACGAAGGTAGCACAAATAATTCCACTCGGTATTTAACTTGCTTGACAAATTTAATTCATCAAGATCACCGTCAGCACTCAGGTGATGAAGATAGATGGGGTTATGGTTTCCGTCAAGATGCACGCCTTTTTCTGCAAGTTCCTGTCTTAATTTGATGGTTTTTAATTCGTTTATTAAAGAAGAATTAAAGCTGATCTCATTTACACGATCACGGATCTCTTCAATGGTTTCAGGAACTTTGCTCAGGTTGATAGGATTTATTTGTACAAGCAGAATATCATTCGTGTCAGGTGTATTATCAATGAGCGGATAGAGTGGTGGGTTTCCCATATAACCTCCGTCCCAAAAAAACTCTCCGTTAATTTCTACTGCCGGAAATAAATAAGGCAGGCAGGCAGAAGCCAGTAAACTTTTTACACTTATTTCTTCAGGACCAAAAACCCTTGCCTGACACGTAAGTACGTTGGTTGCGCATACAAATAACCTGGGCGGACTTAAGCGTTGTAATTCTTCAAAATTTATTAATTTGTTTAATACGGCTTCGAGCGGATTGTGATTCAGGGGATTTAAATGTTTTGGGGAAATATTATCCGACAGCATTGTAAAAAATCTATAACCAGGCGAGTAGTTCATGTTTCCTTTACTTTTTGCACGGTCGTAATAGCTTGGTTTTAAAGGAGAGTGTTTTCCGGATTCTGCAATTTCTTGCCAGAAATTATGTAGTAACTCTTTAGCGCCTTTTCTGCCGCCTTTTGCCATACCATAAACAAGGCAAACACCATTCATAGCGCCGGCACTGGTTCCGCACACACCGTCTATTTCAATCTCCTCGTCATCCAGCAAACGGTCTAATATACCCCATGTGTAAGCTCCGTGTGCACCACCTCCCTGCAAAGCAAGGTCTAAACTTTTTTGCTTAGCCATATTTTCTTAAAATTTACAGAAATGTACAAAAAAAATCTTAGCCCCGATTTTTTTTCAAAAAAACATTTTTTTAGAATAGGCTTTTACAAGGAGGAACCCCAAATCTCTGTTGCGGGAATTTATATTGTTGAAATAAAAAATAATCTTATTGATGTCAAAAGCCTAATTTTGAAATTACAAATGCCCGGCCTCTACCTCCACATCCCATTCTGCACCAAAGCCTGTCTTTACTGCGACTTTCATTTTTCTACCTTGCTCGCTACCAAAACAGAAATGGTAAACGCCATCTGCAAAGAAATTGAATTAAGAAAAGATTATCTCGGAGAGAATAAAATAAACACAATTTATTTCGGCGGCGGAACTCCATCACTGCTTAACGAAAAAGAACTGAATTTAATTTTCGAAACTATTAACAAACATTTTACTGTAGAGGAAAACGCTGAAATTACTTTAGAGGCAAATCCCGATGATCTGAAAAAAGCGAATTTGCAGATTTTAAAAAGTGTTGGCATTAATCGTTTAAGTATTGGCCTGCAATCTTTTTTAGAAGATGAATTAAAATGGATGAACCGTACGCACACCGCAAAAGAAAGTGTTGAGTGTGTAAAAATTGCCCAACAAGCAGGCTTCAACAATATTTCTGTTGATTTGATTTACGGAAGCAAATTTCAAACGCTGCAAACCTGGCAGGCGGCGCTTAAACAAATTGAAGAACTGAACGTGCAACATCTGTCTTGCTACAATTTAACGGTTGAAGAAAAAACCGCTTTGGGAAAATTGGTTGAATTGAAAAAAGAAAACGAAGTAGATGATGATTTAAGTGCTCAGCAATTTTTGTATCTGAGCGAGTGGGCAAAAACTTCGGGCTTTGACCATTATGAAATTTCTAATCTTGGAAAAGAAAATTATTTTTCGAGGCACAACACCTCTTATTGGGAAGGAGAATATTATTTGGGATTAGGCCCATCTGCACATTCATACAACGGAAACTCAAGACAATGGAACGTGAGTAACAACACTGTTTACATGAAAAGTATTTCTGAAGAAAAATCATTCTCAGAAAAAGAAATGCTCGACGAAAGAAAAAAATTCAATGAATATGTGCTTACACGATTAAGAACAAAATGGGGAATTGATCCGCAATACATGAGCACACATTTTAAAAGACAGATCAATATTCATTTTGAGAAAAGAGCAGAGATTGAAATGGCCAACAGAAATTTACTTAGGGTAAAAGGCAACCTTGTTCTAAGCCCCCAGGCAAAACTCTTTGCCGACAGAATTGCCCAAAACTTTTTTCTCTAAGAACATTTTTCTACTTTTAACTTCGCAACGACACATTAGTTGCAACAAATTACAATTTATTACCACCAATTACTTTTTTTAAATGCTCGCAACAATATTTCACAAAGGCAAAGAATACAGGGTTGATTTTTTTAAACCAATTGATATTTCAATTCCGCTCAGCACAGATAAACATTGCGTGAGTGCATGGTACGTAAATCCTATGAAAATAGAACCAGTTGTTATGGGCGATTGGATTGGCGATGTGAACCTGGGCGGAACGGTGAATTTCCGCAACATCACATTCAATCCGCATGGCAACGGAACGCATACAGAATGTGTGGGCCATATCAGCAGAGAGTTCTACACCATTAACCAATGCCTGAAACAGTTTTTTTTTATTGCAGAACTCATTACCGTTTTACCCGAAGAAATTGACGGAGATTTTATCATCACAAAAAAATGTATCGAACCTTTTTTAAAAGACAGGAATATAGAAGCGCTTATCATCAGAACACTTTCAAATCCTGCTTCAAAAATTCATAACCAATATTCAAACACCAACCCGCCTTTTATTTCAAAAGAAGCAATGGAGTTTATTGTTTCAATTGGTGTAGATCATTTACTTTTTGATATGCCTTCTGTAGACAAGGAAGTTGATGACGGGGAACTTGCCGCGCATCATGTATTCTGGAATTATCCTGAAAAAACCCAATTTCATAAAAGTATTACAGAAATGATCTTTGTACCCAATTCTGTGTTAGACGGAACTTTTTTTCTGAACATACAGATAGCAAGTTTTGAAAACGACGCCAGCCCCAGCAAACCCGTTCTTTACGACATTGTGAGTATGAAATAAGAATTCCAGATCTGAATGAACAGAATTCAGACAATTTTTATTCCTTCACAACCCCTCCTTTATACTAGCTCCTTACCCTTATACTGCATTCTTATACTCTACGCTACCAGCAAAACTCTCTCGTACATTAAAAATTTAAAATATTTCGACCAGTTGTGCGTTAAATCACCGTTTCTGACGCTTATCACCTACCAATTAACAGATTTTCCAACTTATTTCGGTTTTTTGGTGTTAATTTTGTAAGTATCTTGGTTGTAAAGTATGCGGATTAAAATTCATATAACAATTTCTCTTTTTTTTGCAGGATTTTTTTCGTGCTTTGCCCAGCTTAATGTTTCTCCAACCAACAATGCCAGTGTTTTAGCACAGAACATTGTAGGTAATAATATTCAGATCTCAAATGCACAGTTAAATTGTGCCGGTAGTGCTTCCGGAACCTTTGTGTCCTCATCAACCAACCTTGGGCTGCCTGCCGGAATTTTACTTACTACAGGCTCAGTTTATAACGCCATAGGCCCCAATAACGATGCGGGTAACCTTTCAGGAAGCGCCTGCATTAACCCGGGTGCATCTTTCAGCGACCCGCAAATTTCTGCAATAGAACCATTGGCCGTGTATGATGGGTGTGTTTTGCAATTTGATATTGTGCCTATCTGTAATACACTTAATATTAAATACGTTTTTGCCTCAGAAGAATATCCTGAATATGTAAATGCAGGCTATAATGATGCTTTTGGATTTTTTATTTCAGGCCCGAATCCGGGTGGTGGTTCTTACAGCAATCAGAATATTGCACTTGTTCCCGGAAGCGGAAACGCTGTTGCCATAGATAATATTAACGGAGGATTTAACGCTCAGTATTACGTAGACAATTCAGGTGGGGGCTCTATTCAGTATGATGGTTTTACCACACCCCTGATTGCTGCGGCAAATGTTACACCTTGCGCCACCTACCATCTTAAAATAGCAATTGCAGATGCCGGCGATTGTATTTATGACTCAGGAGTTTTTCTTGCGTTTAAAGGATTAACCTGTCCGCAAACGCAAATACCGAGTTGCACATCAGCTACCACGCCCGTTCTTTGCGGAAATGACGGAACAGCAAGTGTTACCGTTACAAATTATACAGGTACACCAACTTATCAATGGTCTCCGGTTCCGGGAAACACAGCCTCTATTTCTAATTTAGGTCCCGGTACTTATACTTGCGTTGTTGGTTTTTCAGTACCCTGTCCCTACACCCAAACCATTACTGCAACCGTAACAGGACAAAATGCAATTAATACAGTAATGAATACCACACCCAGCACTTGCAATAATCCAAACGGAACGGCAAGTGTTGTTGCAAGTGGTCCTACAGCTCCTTACACGTATAGCTGGAGTACGGTGCCCACACAAACAACTTCTGTTGCAACAGGTCTGGTTCCCGGAACCTATTCTGTTACCATTGTAGATAACAATGGCTGCAGTGTAACCAACTCCATTGTCATTGCAAATAATCAGCCGGTGCTTAATGTGGTAGATTCTATTTTAAACACTACCTGCGGGCAGCCTAACGGAGCCATTTACATTAACAGCGTAAGTGGTGGAACGCAACCGTATACTTATAGCTGGAGCAGCGGGCAAAGCACAGATGACATTACTGGTATAACTGCTATAGCTTATACATTAACCGTAACCGATAATCTTAATTGTTCCTGGACCTTTCCATATACGGTGCCTGATATTATAAATCTTCCTATAGACACAAGCTTTACTGATGAACGTTGCGAAAAAGCCAACGGCACAGCTACTATAACAGTTTTAAACGGAGTAGCACCCTTTAATTATGTGTGGAGTACAACTCCTGTACAAACCGGCCCAACAGCAACTGGTTTAAGTGCCGGTTCTTATACAGTTACAGTTACAGACGCTGCCGGCTGTACAGCATCTTCAACCTACACTATCTTAAATATTAATGATGTTTTTAACGGAGGCGTTTATTACAGTCCACCAGACCCGGAAGCAAACATAGCGTTTAGCGTTACATTGCTCTCTCCTTCTATCTGGATGCTTGATCAAAGTAACTGGCCCGATGGAACAGTTAGCAATCAACCAAGCGACACCATGTTTTTTACCGATTACGGTTATTATAACGGATCGTTTTATGTAACAAGTGTAAATGGTTGCGTAGACACAGTCAATTACACCGTTTTTGTAAAAGATTTTATGACTCTTTATGTTCCCAATGCTTTTACACCTAACCGAGATAATAAGAACGACATGTTCTGTGCATATGGCACACTCATTAAATCTTTTAAAATGGAAGTTTTTGACCGCTGGGGAATTTTACTTTTTGAAAGCGATGACCTGCGTACCGGTTGGGATGGTTTTTACAAAGGAGAAAAAGTACAGAGCGATGTGTATGTCTGGAAAGTTGAAGCCACAGATTTTTTTGACATTGCTCATCATTTAATAGGCCATGTTACAGTGGTAAGATAGTTTTTATCTTTTCCCCAGTTTTTCGTTATATTTTTAAATTCAGTTCAGAAAAATACTGAAACAAAAAATTTTATATTTGAGGTATGTCTATTATAGCAAACAATATTTCTAAATTTTACGGCAAACAAAAAGCGCTCAACAATGTTTCTTTCGAAGTAAAAAGCGGAGAGATTGTTGGTTTTTTAGGTCCTAACGGTGCCGGAAAAAGTACCATGATGAAAATTCTTACCTGTTACATTCCTCAAAGTTCAGGTGCTGCAAAAGTGTGTGGTTTTGATGTGGAGACAGAGAGTATGCAGGTAAGAAAAAATGTAGGTTATCTGCCAGAACACAATCCGCTCTATCTTGAAATGTATATAAAAGAATACCTGGCTTTTGTAGCAGGGCTTCATGAGGTAAAAAATATAAATGCCCGGGTAAAAGAAATGATAGAGCTTACCGGCTTGCAGTTAGAACAGAAAAAAAAGATCGGAGCACTGTCTAAAGGTTACCGGCAACGTGTTGGTCTTGCTCAGGCCATGATTCACGATCCTAAGGTGCTGATAATGGATGAGCCCACAACAGGTTTAGATCCTAATCAATTAGAAGAGATCAGAAGCCTCATTCGCCAGCTTGGTAAACAAAAAACAGTTTTATTAAGCACACACATAATGCAAGAGGTAGAAGCTGTGTGCGACCGCGCTATCATTATAGACCTTGGAGAAATGAAAGCAGACGGAAAAATTGCAGACCTTATGCATCAGACAGAAAAACAGATTGTGGTAGTTGAGTTTGATAAACCAATGAGCAAAACCTCTTTAAAAACAATTGCCGGTATTACAGATGCGCGGCAGTTAGATGGAAATAAGTGGAAGTTAATTGCAGAAACTTCTGATGACATCCGCAAACTGATCTTTAATTTTGCAGTTGCCAATAACGCCATGGTGCTTACGCTTACACGCGAAGAGCAGAAAATGGAAGACGTTTTCAGAGACCGCACAAAGTCTTAAACGTCAGACCTGTTATTTTTTTCGTTGATTAAATTGACCCTTCCTTTCATTAGCTTTAGCTTTACTAAGCATTTTTTTTCTCATTAAGCGAAGGAATTGCGTTAACAAATCGTCATATTATTATGGAAAAAAATCTTTTGTCCCTGATTGCTGCTTCATTTTTAGCACTCCCTCTGATCTCGCAAAATAATAACGGAGACAGTTTGTTCAATGCACCCATTGTACATGATGTGTATATCAATTTTTCTCAAACAGGTTATTGGGATTCACTGGTAGCAAATTATACGGCAGATGTGTATATGAAAGGCGATGTGATTATTGACGGAAAATCAAAACCAAACTGCGGTCTTAAATTCAAAGGCAACTCTTCTTACAATAATCCCAGCAATAAAAAATCATGGAAAATAGATTTTAACGAATACGATTCTACGCAGGATTATAATGACCTTAAAAAACTGAATTTAAATAACGGATTTAAAGATCCGAGTATGCTGCGCGAAAAACTTGCTCTGGATTATTGCCAGATGGCCGGCATTGCAGCGCCACGTTGTGCTTTTGCAAGAGTGTATCTCAACAACACTTATTGGGGTCTTTACACTCTTGTTGAAGAGATCGATAAAAATTTTCTGGATGATGAGTATTACGATAAAAAAGGAAATTTATTTAAAGGAGACCCGAGCGGAGATTTAAAATGGTACGGTACCTCTGTTTCTTCCTACAACACAAAATATGAACTTAAAACAAACGAAACGCAAAATGACTGGTCGGGCCTCATCAGGTTAATAGATAAAATAAATAATTCCACCACAACGCAATTGCACGATTCAGTCAATAAATACATGAACACCACAAGCTGGATCAAAAGCTGGGCATATCTTAATCTGTTTGTAAACCTTGATTCTTATATTGGCAGCGGACATAATTATTTTATTTATCACGACAGTATAACCTTGCGATTTAATTTTATTAATTGGGATGTGAACGAGGCTTTCGGAAATTTTAATATGGGTTTAACCACGACTCAATTAAAAAATATGAGTATGTATTATATTAATAATCCAACCAATCGTCCCCTTTGCCAGAAAATGCTTGCTAATACTGCCTACAAATCAGAACTGACCATGGAATTTTGTAACCAGGTTGAGAATTATTTTTCCAATGCAATCTGGGATCCGATTATTGATAGCCTTGCAAATGCAATTCGTGCAGATGTGTATGCAGATAATTTAAAAAGTTATTCTAATCAGAATTTTGAAGACAATATTGTAATGGACATAAATTTAGCCGGTGGCCCCGGAATGGGCGGAAATTTTTTAGGCCTTAAACCATTTATTGCCTCCAGAAGAACTGCCGTAACAGCAGAATTAGGATTAAATGGTTGCAACGTGGGTGTTTCTGAAAATAATTTTTCTGATGAGATGAGTATTTTTCCAAATCCTTCTTCCGGAATTTTATTTATCAATACAAATGCTTCAATAAAAAACATCCAGGTAATTTCTGTTGACGGAAAATTAGTGCTTGAGAGTCTGAACCCATTGCAAAAACAAATTGATCTTAAAAATATTTCTTCCGGAATTTATTTTCTCAGAATTATTTCTTCAGACAACAGGGTTTCAGTTAAAAAGTGTATCAGGGAATAAATTAAATTTCGGTTAAAATTTTTAACCTGATTTTATCGAAAAGCAAATTTTAACCATTTGAGGTTAATTCTTTCCATTTGCCATTAAAGTTTTGAAAGCCCATATTCATAGAGTACTTTTGGCTGATGAAATTATTGGCGAAAAGATCAGTCCTTACTATTCAATTTGTTTTTTTACTGTTTGCATTTAAGGCCCAGATCACCTTAAGCGGAAAGGTCATAGATTCCAAAACAAAAAATCCGCTGGCTTTTGTAAGCATTGTAATTGATGGAGTAAAGGCGGGTACAATTGCAGATATAGACGGAAAGTTCTCTTTTGTTATTCCGGAAGAAAATAAAGCCGGAAAAATAATCTTCCAGTACCTTGGTTACGCAACAAAAACAATTTCTATAGAAAACATTAAAGACAAAAATAATTTTATCATCGAATTAAAGAGTACAGATTTTTCTCTTGCCGAAGTTAAAGTGCAGGTAAAAGAAAATCCGGCCCACCGCATAATAAAACTCGTTACAGCAAACAGAGACAATAACAATCCTGAAAAAATGCGTTCGTTTTCCTACATCTCCTACAATAAAATGTTTGTAACGGCAGACCTTAAAGAAAAAGCTGATACAGTTAAGCGTATGGACACCACAAGCCAAAAAACCCTGAGTGGATTTTTGAAGAAGCAACATTTGTTTTTAACAGAAAGCGTAACCGAAAGAAAATACAAACATCCCGGCAGGAATAATGAAAAAGTACTTGCCTCACGTGTTAGTGGTTTTAAAAATTCTCCGTTTACAATGTTGGCTACGCAAA
>JACMLS010000294.1 GCA_014379485.1 Bacteroidia bacterium
GTACTAACTGCTTTTTCTGTATTTGAGCCAAAAATGCCATCAGCGGCAAGTTTTAAATACGTTTGAATTGTTTTAACATTTTCGCCTTTTGAGCCTTTTTTTAGTGGAATCATCGTGGATTAATTTCAGTGAATAATGTAACTAATTTAGTTAGAGGTGTAACTCTGCCGGGTTAAAGATGCTCAACTTTGCTGAGAGAAAATACTTTCTCAAAAAAAAAAATCAAAATGAAAAAAAAATTACAATTTATTTTAGCCTTAGCCATTCTCTTATGTTTACCGAATGTAAATTTTGCGCAAGCTCCTAATTTAGGTTCAGCAGCAGATTTTGTTCTCTTTTCTACAAATGGCGCAGTAACCAATTCAGGAATTTCTCACCTTACCGGAAAAGTAGGTACCAACAACGGTTCCAGCACAGGTTTTGGAAATGTGAACGGTGGTATGCATGATGGTGATGGCACCAGCGCGCAATGTGCTGCAGATCTTCTGATAGCCTATAACCAGTTAGCAGCCACAACCGCAACTAATTTTCCGGCAGCCGTGCTTGGAAACGGGCAAATTCTTACTGCGGGAGTTTATTCTATTGCAAGCGCAGCAACACTTAACTTAACGCTTACTTTAAACGCACAGGGCAATGCGAACGCTGTATTTATTTTTAAAATTCAGGCTCCTTTTTCTACAAACACCAATTCAAAAATAAAACTTATCAATGGTGCATTGGCGTGTAATGTGTTTTGGAAAGTAGAAGGTTTGGTAAGCATGGCATCAGGAACAACAATGAGGGGAACAGTGATTGCAAACAACGCAGCAATTAATATGAATACAGGCGATACACTTGAAGGAAGAGTTCTTTCTACTGCCGGTGCAGTTACTACAGACGGAGTGTTGGCCTATACTCCAACAGGTTGCGGAAGTCCTGTTCTTACAGGCCCAACGGCACCGCAACTTGGCGCCACCGGATGCTATGCAATATTTTCTTCTAACGGAGCGGTTTCGAACGCAGGTAGTACTTATGTAACCGGTGATATTGGAAGTAATAACGGTTCCGCTACGGGATACAATTCTGCATTTATAACGGGAACTATTCATACTATTCCTGATGGTTCTACTGCTCAATGCGCTTCTGATTTGCTGAACGTGTATTCATATCTGAATGTACTCACTAACGATATAGAATTATTGTATCCGGCACAATTTGGAAACAACCTGGTTCTTACACCACATACCTACCTGCTAAATGCTGCAACTGTATTTACAGATACAGTTTACCTGGATGCCCTGGGCAATGCCAACGCGGTTTTTGTTATTAAAATAAACGGTGCGCTTTCTACAAGCACATACTCAAACGTAGTTTTAATGAATGGTGCACAATCAAAAAATGTGTTTTGGAAAGTGGAAGGTGCAGTGAACATAAATAATTATTCTGTTTTTCGCGGCACACTGATTTGTAATAACGGCGCATTGGGGGCGGTAAATACGGGGGTAGAGCTTGATGGAAGAATGCTTACAACCACAGGCGCTCTATCCACTACTGCAATGAATGCCATTGCAACTGTAATACCCGGCAATTGCGGAAGTGTGGGTATTCAATCATTGAATTCTGAAGACAAAAAAATCATCATTTATCCAAATCCGTTCAGCGCTTCGGCAAGCATTTACTTAAATGATCTTTCACAACTTAATAATTGTGTACTTACCATATACAATGTTTTAGGAGAAGCAGTGATAAGCACTACTATTACAAAACAATTAACAGTAATTGAAACAAGTAGTTTTCCGTCGGGAATTTATTTTTACAAAATAATGACCAATTCTACAACAATTCAATCAGGCAAACTGGTTGCACAGCAATAAACAGTTCAGTAAAAAAAAGCCCGCTGCATTTGTGGCGGGCTTTTTTGTGCAGTAATTTTTAAAATGCAATCTGTGAATGCTGTAACTTATTTTATTTTTTCTGTAATGCTTACGGGCCTTAAGTTGCTCACCTTTGTCCTGTAATAATTTATACATACTTACCATGAAAAACTCAAACGAATTAAAAGAAAGCTGGAAGGAAACCAAAGAGCTGCTTAAACAAAAGCTCTCTTCGCTTACAGCAGAAGGTTGCCTGATTGTAGAAAACAAAAAGGATGAAGTAATGGAGAAGCTGCAAACAAAGCTTGGAAAAACAAAAGAAGAGATCCACAAGCTTATTTCTGAATTATAAATAAGTCCGAAAAAATAAATTGAATAAAAAAAACAGTTGTTTCCGTGCATTGCGGAAATGGCAAAAAAAAAGAAAACATGAAAAAAATAATCTTAACAATAGCAGCTGTTGCCACTTTGGCCGGCACTAGTATCGCTCAGGAAAATGTAACCGATTTTCGTCGCAAACTTATGTTTGGCGTTAAAGCAGGTTTAAATTACTCAAACGTTTACGATACAAAAGGCGAATCGTTCCAGGCAGATCCTAAGGCAGGTTTTGCAACAGGCGCTTTTTTATCTATCCCTATCGGAACATATTTAGGAATTCAGCCTGAGATACTACTTTCTCAGAAGGGATTCAGAGCCACCGGAAGAATTCTTGGCAGCACTTATAGTTTTACGCGTACTACCACTTATATGGATGTGCCTTTGTTTTTTCTGCTGAAGCCGAGCGAATTTATTACAATAATGGCAGGCCCCCAGTTCTCTTATCTCATTAAACAAAGAGATGTATTTACAAACGGATCAACAAGCATTGCACAGGAAAATGAATTTGCAAATGATAATCCGCGCAAAAACATTATGGGGCTTGCCGGCGGGCTTGATATTAACCTGAAA
>JACMLS010000295.1 GCA_014379485.1 Bacteroidia bacterium
AGCTCGAAGAAAAGAATCTCGTAAAATCATCGAGCCACAAAGTAGATGGAAGAAAAAGACTTATTGATCTTACGCCGAAAGCTTTTAAAACAATAGAAAAAATGAAACCCATTTGGGCGAAAATGATAAAAGGCCTGGAAGAAATTACCGACACCAAAAACAACCTGATGAAAGCAATGAACGAAGTGGAAGAAAAAATAAGGCAGGAAAGTTTTTATGAGAGAACAAACAGAATGTTGAAGAAGAAATAAAAAATGAGATTATTTCAATTACTATTTATTACGCTGCTCCTCTTTGCCTGCTCAGACGGAAATAAAGAAACAGCTGCCCAGGAAAGTAAAGATTCTTTAATCACAACTAATAATACGAATACTGCCATGTATACTTTTGAAAAATTCTACCACGTTGTTGAGATTGGCGATATTGATTCAGCTAAAATAATCTGCAATGCGCAGCCCGATCTTATTAAAGGAAAAGATAAGTATGGTTTTTCTATTCTGCATGGAGCTGTGATGGATGACAAAGAGGAGCTGATAAATTTTCTGATAGAAAAAGGCGCAGAAGTGAATGCGAAAAATGACGAAGGCATAACTCCTCTGCACATTGTTCTTTATCCTGAAATTGCAGAGATCCTTATAAAAAAAGGAGCTTTGGTTAATTGTATTTCAGATAATGGTAATACACCCTTGCACAGTATGGCCGAAAACGGAGACGAATCTCTTGATGAAGTAAAGATACTTTTGAAAAATGGCGCAGATAAAACTTTAAAAAATAAAAGTGGTGAAACTGCTTACGATATTGCAAAAGGCAGAGAAGATAAAGAAATGATGAAATTACTTAAGCCATGAGAAAAGAAATTAAAACACCCAACGCACCGCTTCCAATTGGTCCGTACAATCAGGCCATTGTTGCAGGCGGATTTTTATTTGCATCAGGCCAGGTTGCCATTGATCCGGCAACTGGAAAATATATTGGCGGCCCGATTGAGGAACAGGTAAAACTTGTGATGAGCAATATAGGCGCAATTTTAAATGCAGCCGGAATGAATTTTAATCACATAGTAAAAAGCACTTTGTTTCTTAAAAACATGACGCAATTCGCAACAGTGAATTCTGTTTACCAGGGTTATTTTCCCTTATCCGTGCCGGCCAGAGAAACGGTAGAGGTATCGCGGCTGCCGCTTGATGCAGATATTGAAATTTCTGTGATCGCTTATAAAGAATAGTATTAATTGTACTATTTAATATGTGCCATAATTCTTATGGTTAGTCTTGATGCCTTAAAAGAATTGGTTTAATTTTGAAAGACCAATTTTATTAAATTTGAGGAATGAGATTTTCTTCTTTTATTATTCCTTTTCTGATTCTGCTCTTACTTGAATCCTGTTCTTCTTCTGTTTCTGAAGACAAAAAACAAGATCAGCAAGACACAAACACTGTAGCGCTAAACGATACTGTCATAACTATTTCTGACA
Source organism: Bacteroidia bacterium (assembly GCA_014379485.1). Lineage (GTDB taxonomy): Bacteria > Bacteroidota > Bacteroidia > B-17B0 > Aurantibacillaceae > AM-1111. Next base: position 1,475 of record JACMLS010000295.1, read on the forward strand.
CAACTCAAAATCCGACTCCAAAACCATCGCTCTACGAACAGGCAAATTTTCATTGGGGAAAATATAAATCTGAAAACAAAGAAATGCTGAATTGCGGCGGAAAAAAACCTGATGGATTATGGAAAGATACAGTACCCGGATTTTTTTATAATTACTGCGTATTTGATTTTGAGTATGAAAGTGAAAGGCCAAAGTATAAAAATCCTATGCACCGTTATACTATAGAGTTTGCGGTACGTACAAAAGGAAAAAAAATTCCTTACTATTCAGATTCTATTCTTGAAAAACCTGTTTTTATTTTGTGCAGAAAAGCAGACCCGAGGTTGAGAGGATTTGATTTGGTTGGAAAGAGTTTTGATGAGGTGACAAAATTTTTTGGGAAAGAGGACAGCA
>JACMLS010000296.1 GCA_014379485.1 Bacteroidia bacterium
GTTCCAGGTCGCTGATCCGGTCAAAAATTACTTTTATGATTGCAATGATTGGTATAGCAAGGAACATTCCCATTATGCCTGCCAGTAAACCTCCGGTAATAACTCCTATAATAGAAGCGAGTGCATTTATTCTTACTTTAGATGCAACTATTTTTGGAATAAGAAAATTATTATCAATAAAATGCACCGTAGCATTTACAGCAACAGACCCAAGCACAACTGAAAGGTCTGTAGAATTTATTGATGCCGCTACAATTGCCATAAGTGTGGCACTCAGAATTCCAATGTAAGGAATCAGGTTTAACACCGCTGTAATTACCCCCAGCAATATGGCGTATTGAACACCCACAATCATCATACCGCAGGAGGTAAGAACCGCTATAATTCCCATCTCTATAAGTAAGCCTACAATATAACTTTGTATCACAATTTTAACCTCCATTATAATAGAGATGAGTACATGATGGCTTTTTTTGTAAACGAGTTTGTGCAAAAATTTCTTGAACAGGTTGCGGTAAAGCAAAATAAGAAAGGTATAAATGGGAATGAGAACAATATGAAGAAAACTATGAGAAAATGTTGTGAGGGTACTGCCCAGCAATTGATTTCCGTTATGCTCAGTAACCTGTTTTATATATTTTTCCTGCTTGTTATAACTGATATGAAATTTTTGCTGTACCCATTCTAAAAGATGATCGTAATGTACAGAAAGGTTTTGCTTTATGCGCGGAAGATCGTTTGCGAATTCAGAAAACTGACCTGAAATGAAAAAAATTACTGCCCCGATCAAAACGATAAATAAAAGCAGCACTACCAGCACTGCCAATACATTAGGAAATTTAAGTTTTTTATTGAAAAAAATTACTAATGGTCTTAACAAAAGAGCAAATAACAAAGAGATCAAAAGAGGCATTATAATATCCCGGCCTGCATAAAGTATAAAAACAATAAGGCAGATCATCAGTAATAATAAAGTGAATTTGGCGTAAAAAGGAAGTTTTGGTCCGACAGTTCTCATACATTTTTTTGAGTTAATGCTACCATTGCTTCCGCTCTTATTAAAAGCCTTGCTGTTGTTTGGTTTCAACTCTGCCCTTGCAACTCAAAGCCTGTTCCAGAATCACGGCAAAATATTTTTTAAAGCTTTTATTAGTCTGTAAAAACACAAAAGTCCTCTTCCCCAAAAAAAGCAAAATTTCTGCTGATACGTTAAGTTCTTCCCACGATGAGTATTAATTTCCACAACAAGTTCAGAACTCTGCATTTCTTTAACTGATTAATCGCATGAAGTATAGACTCTTACTTATTTCAATTGAGAAAAATTCCACGGCATACTATTTTCTATTATTCCGGTGAGACTAAAAGAAAAATAATGAAAAACATTTTTTACGTAATCGCAGCAATTCTTATCGCCATCTGGGCCATAAGGTTCTTTGTTTATGATTCCGGATATGCGGTTCATTATCTTCTTTTTCTCGGAGTTGCTTCAATTATCTTACGGCTAAAATTACCTGTAGAAAAAAGAAGTTACAGGGTAAAACACTAAAATTTATTTATACTAAAAACAAAAACTATGAATTCTTTACTTTACATTATCGCGGTTATACTTGTTATTGCCTGGGCAGTTGGATATTTTGCTTTCAGTGCAGGTGGCATAATTCACGCATTACTTGTAATTGCGCTGATTGCAGTTATTTTCAGAGTAATAAGAGGAAAAGACCCGATCTGATTTTTTTTGATGAGCGTTAATGACTCTGATTGTATCAGCGGGGTAAATCAATTCAACAAATTGCTCTCAGGTATATCAATTTCGGTAAGTTGTTTTCGCTTTTCAGAGTAAAATCATCCGTTTAAAAACAAGAAAATATGCTTACGGAAAAAATCTCCGAAAATAATTTTATTCGTACGCTCGGAAATTTCTTTTCGGAAATAGCCAACGTTGCAAAATTTATTGTACGTTTTTTCAAAGAAATTTTCACAGCTCCTTTTGAGTTCAGGGAAATAATAAAACAGTCTTACCTTATTGGCTACAGATCACTGCCATTGGTTGCAATTACCGGTTTTATTATGGGATTGGTGCTGACAGTTCAGTCACGACCCACACTTGCAGAGTTTGGCGCCCAATCCTGGCTTCCCGCCATGGTGGGTGTTTCTATTGTAAGAGAAATAGGGCCTGTAATTACAGCCCTGATCTGCGCCGGAAAAATAGGATCAGGAATCAGTGCAGAACTCGCGTCAATGAAAGTGACTGAGCAAATTGATGCAATGGAAGCTTCGGGTGCCAACGCATTTAAATACATCGTTTTTACAAGAATAGTTTCTACTGCACTTATGGTTCCCCTGCTCGTAATTTTTTCTGACTTCATTGCGCTTTTAGGATCTTATGCAGGAGTAAATATTTACGATGATATCAATTTCCGTTTCTTCTTTTCGCAGGTATTCCAAAAATTGAACTTTACAGATGTGATTCCTGCAGTTATTAAAACTATTTTCTTTGGATTTGCAATCGGCCTCATAGGAACCTATAAAGGATACAATTCAACAAGCGGAACTGAAGGAGTAGCTAAAGCAGCCAACTCATCTGTGGTAATCTCATCACTGCTGGTTTTTATTATTGATATGATTGCGGTACAAGTAACAAGTTTGCTCAGATAAAAATAATTAAAAATGAAAGAGGCAAGCGCTAAAAAATTTGAAACAACAGACGGACATGATGAGATTGTGCTTGAGATAGAGCATTTAAAAAAATCATTTGGCAGCAAAGAGGTTTTAAAAGATGTTACACTAAAAATACGTAAAGGAGAAAACCTGGCCGTAATAGGCAAATCAGGAAGCGGAAAATCTGTACTCATCAAATGCATTATAAAATTAATTGAACCCGACGAAGGTGAATTAATAGTTCTTGGAAAAAATATCCTGGATATTGATAACAGGGAATTAAATGAAACACGGCAAAAAATCGGTTTTCTTTTTCAAAGTGCCGCACTTTACGATTCAATGACAGTAAGAGAAAATCTTGAATTTCCATTGAGACAGCTTCCTTCATCCAAAAAAAAGGAAATAACAGAACTTGTTGAAGAGGCTCTAAAAAATGTCGGACTTTTAGAAGTCATTGACAAAATGCCCTCAGAACTTTCTGGCGGTATGCGAAAAAGAGTGGGCCTTGCACGCACACTCATTTTAAAACCCGAGATCATTCTTTACGACGAACCAACAACAGGTCTTGATGCCATTACGTCAAAAGAAATCAGTCATCTTATTCTTGATGTACAAAAAAAATATTCAACATCCTCAATTATTATTACCCACGATATGGAATGCGCACGCATCACCTCTAATCGCATACAGGTACTTTACGAAGGGGTTTTTATTGCAGAAGGGACATTTGAAGAATTAAAACAATCTAAAGACGAACGCGTATGTTCTTTCTTTGAATAAAAAAATAACATGAGCAACGAGGAAAGTGAAATTCAGATAAAGTCCCGCAGAAAAAAAACGGGCAACGGTATAAAGCTGGGAGTTTTTATTGTTACAGGTATCATTCTGCTTATTGCCGGCATTTATATAGTAGGACAAAAGCAACGTTTATTCAGTAATGTATTTCGTGTGAGCGGAGTGTTTGAAAACGTAAGCGGTTTACAGGTGGGAAATAATATCAGGTTCTCAGGAATTAATGTTGGAACAGTTGAGAACATAGAAATAATTACAGACACCTCAGTAAGGGTTGATATGATCATTGATATAACAACGCAGAAATTTATTAAAAAAGATGCAAAGGCAATTATCGGTTCAGACGGGCTGATGGGTAATAAGATCATTAACATTACACCGGGTTCGTGCCTGCAAAAAGAGATAAGGAACGGTGGAATAATTGCGACAGTACGGCCAATTAATATGGATGAAATGTGGGGACAATTAAAAACCACAGCAGATAATGCTGCAACCATCACTACAGACCTGTCCGAGATCATAAGCAGCATCCGTTATGGAAAAGGATCAATCGGAAAACTTTTAATGGATTCTTCTCTTGCAGAAGATTTAGATCAGACGCTTACTAACGTAAAAAGGGGTACTAAAGGTTTTGAAGAAAACATGAACGCTGCCAAGCATAGTTTTTTACTGAGAAATCTTTTTAAGAAGAAAAACAACAAAGAAAAAGAAAAGGCCAAAGCAAAAGAGAACGGTAAAGAAAAATCAAAAACCGGCGATGAAGAAAAGAAAACCTGGAGAGAAAAAAGAGAAGCAAGAAGACAGGCCCGAAAAGAGAATTGATCGCTCCCCCCTATTCCACTTTCCTTAGATCACTGA
>JACMLS010000297.1 GCA_014379485.1 Bacteroidia bacterium
GCAATTGGAATTAAAAATTACTTGTTTTGTTGATAAAGCCCTTTTTTTCTTTGGGTTAATAATCGTTAAGGCTTGTCAGCCCGAAATACTTTCTCTCTACTTTAGCCTCAGCAAAGCCCGCAAAACGCCTGAAATTTTCTTAGCGTCTCAGCGCTTTCGCGAAAAAAAACACCCGTATGAAGGTACGAGTCAATTACCGGGAGAAGATCCCGGGTACTTTTAAAAAATTCTTTTGCGGAAGTATTTTCCCTTTTAATTCTTCTATTTTACTTCAGTTTTCTCACCATTTTTATTTGCGTATTTTCGTATTTGAAACGCTGTTTAGTCCTCACCTAACCCGGATAACATGACCAACGAAGAAAAAATTCAACTGATAGGCCAGAAAATTTTTCTGCTTAGCCAGAACATGGAAAAGTACAGGAATGAGCTTGAAAATTTGCGCCAGCAATTAGAACAACTAAAAACAGAAATGTATGGCGGCAAAGTTGAAGACAAAAAAATTACGCCTGTTATTGAACCCCAGAAAAAAGAAGTGGTTGTGCCACCGGTGCAACAGCCTGTAATTCCACCAATACAACAACCTGTAACTCCACCGGTACAACAAACAATTGTGCCTCCTGTGCAGGAAAATATTGCGCCACAGGTTATGCAACAGGTAATTGTTCCACCACAACAACAGCCACAGCAACAACAATTTCAACAACAGCCAAAAAAACCTGTTGCACCAAAAAAACCTTTTCAGATAGAAGAATACATTGGCGGTAAGCTGGTAAATATTATTGGTATAATAATTCTTGTTATTGGTGTTTCAATAGGCGTTAAATACGCAATTGATAATGAGCTCATCAACAAATTGGGTAGAATTGTTTTGGGTTTTGTTGCAGGCGGAATTTTAATGGCCTTTGCTTTTTTTACAAGAAAAAAGCTCAAACTTTTCAGCGCCATTATTTTAAGCGGAAGCATTTCTATCATGTATTTTACTTCTTACGCGGGTTTTGCTTTTTATCAATTGTACGAAGCGCCTTTTGCGTTTGCCATAATGGTTGTGCTTACGGCGTTTACAGTTTTTGCTGCACACATATACAATTACGAGATACTGGCCATTATAGCTTTAGTAGGAGCATACGCCATACCGCCTTTGTTGCGTGACGATAAAGGAAACGTGCACATCATGTTTACCTACATGACCATTTTAAACCTCGGCATTCTTTTTATCTCGTTTAAAAAAGCATGGAACTGGGTTACCTATATTGCTTACGGTTTAACCTGGCTCATTTTTGGGGGCTGGATGCTGGCTTATTACAGCGGACAAGAAGACAGGTATTTTGTAACCTGCTTTTCATTCCTCAATATTTTCTTTCTTATTTTTTACGCCATGTTCATTGCCTATAAAGTGGTAAAAAAAGAATTGTTCTCTGCTTTTGATGTTGTGCGTATTATGACCAATAGCGGTGTGTATTTTGGAATTGGTTACGCGCTGCTTAACACAAAAGAGTACGAAGACTATCTTGGATTATTTTGTTTGGGAAATGCACTGATTCATTTAGTAGTTGCGGCACTTTGTTTCAAAAACAAAAATGCAGACAAGAAAGTCGTGTTCCTGATCCTTACACTTGTTTTTACGTTCATTACCATTGCAGTTCCCGTTCAGTTGGAAGGATACAAAGTAACTATGGTATGGTTTACAGAAATGGCTATACTGTGGGTTATGGCAAAACGTTTTAATATTTCTCTTTACAGGCACATGGCTTTTGCACTTGCAATTTTAGGAGCTGCAAGTCTTGGTCATGACTGGATCATGTTTTATTATTCTGGAAAGGACGAAGCATCGCAAAGCGAAATGTTTGCAAACAAATATTTTCTGAGCACACTCTTTGGTATTGTTTCTCTTGGGGTGGTAAAATTTTTAAATCACCGCGAAGAAAAAGCAGCGGCGTTAGAAAACAATCCTTCGACAGGGCTCAGGACAGGAAAAAGTTTTGCTCCCGGTTATTCAATTTTCTTTTCAATTGCATTGGGAATTATAGGTTACCTGGGAGTTGTGAATGAGATCCATTTAAAATGCCAAAACCTGTTTGAGGCGGCCGGAACCACCACAATTACTAAGTACGGATATCCTTATGCAGATTACGACACGAGTTATCATAGCTTTGAAGCAATCTGGATTCTTGCATACACTACTATTTATGTTGTGGGCCTTAATATTTTAAATATGCTGGTACTTAAGAAAAAAGAACTGAGAATGATTGGCTGGATCTTAAACTTAGTTACACTTTTTGTTTGCACTTTTTTAGGATTGTTTTTGGTAAAGGACCTGAAAGATCAATATTATATGGGAGTAGAAAATAATACCAGCGCTACTGCCATGATGCATTATTCCCGCTATCTCCTCATTCCCTTCCTTGCTTTATTACTGATCAATCTTCAGTTGTTCATTAAACAGGAAGGCCTTACGTGGTCAAAAAATGTAGCCTTGTGGATCAGCCATGCGGTAATTGTTTTAATACTTAGCAATGAACTTTCGTTTCAGATAACAGAAAGAAATTACGAAGATTATGACAAAATGCTTAAGGTTTCTTTCCGCACCGGTTTCACTATTTTGTGGGGGCTTTACTCTATGACTATAATTATCTGGGGCTTTGCCCGTAAAGTAAAAATGCTGCGCCTTATCGGCCTTTCTCTTTTCGGTATTACCATTGTTAATCTTTTTGTTCAGGCCTTTGGTATGACGCAGGGTTATAAGCTCATTACGTTTATTGTATTGGGAATTATCCTGATTCTTGTTGGATTTCTTTACCAGAAATTCAAACACATTCTGCTTGAAAAAGACAGGAGCGAAACTATTGCCGATAATAAAAAATTAGAAGAGGAAAAAAATCAACAACCACAATAGAAATCATGAACCACAATAGAAACATA
>JACMLS010000298.1 GCA_014379485.1 Bacteroidia bacterium
CGGCGTCAGTACCAACTTTCATCGCGCATTTATCCTGCTGAATGTTGAATTGTTTAAAAACAAAAGTTTGGTTCGACATAAACCTGCATTGCAAATTTTCTGATGTACTGATTAAAGGTAGTAATCTTTATTTTGAAAACAAGAAATCCGAAAGGGCTATTCTTTAAAAGAGGGATGAAATCCGACGAATCTGATAATGCGTGCAAGGATGGAAGATTGGGGGGTGGCGTAGAATTATTTACCCAATTAGCCATCTTTCCAATCTTCCGGCTAACTGAAATTTTATCTATGAACTGCTTGTAAAGCTTCTTCCACATACTCAAACGTAGAGAGTATTTCGGTTTTACCATCAATTACTGCAACGTTGTGCTCAAAGTGGGCAGATGGTTTTCCGTCAGAAGTAACAATTGTCCAGCCATCATTTAATTGCTTTACGTTTTTTGTTCCCATATTTATCATGGGCTCAATGGCCAATACCATTCCGTTTTTTATTTTTTTTCCGCTTCCGCGATTACCGAAATTAGGAACGTCGGGTTTTTCATGTAATTTTTTTCCAAGGCCGTGCCCTACCAGTTCGCGCACAACGCCATAACCGTTTTTTTCTGCGTGGTTTTGAACCGCAAAACTTATATCGCCAATGTGTCCGTTTATTTTACAGGCTTCTATACCAAGCATTAAACTTTCTTTAGTTACTTCTACTAATTTTAAAACATCTGGCGCAACATTGCCAATACAAAAAGTGTAGGCGTGGTCTCCATGGTAGCCATTGAGTTTTACACCGCAATCAACACTCACAAGGTCACCATCTTTAATTACCGTATTGTTGGGAATTCCGTGTACAACCGCCTGGTTCATAGAAATGCAAAGGGTTGCCGGAAAACCGCTGTAGCCTTTAAATGCCGGAAGGCCGCCGTTGTCGCGAATGTATTCTTCTGCAATTTTATCGAGGTAAGATAACTGAACGCCTTCTTTGATCTCTCTTGCAATAAGGCCCAGTGTGCGCGATACGGTAAGTGCTGCCGCCCTGCACAATTCAATTTCTTCGCGGGTTTTTAAATAGATCATTTGCCAAAAAGTTTTTTAAAAAATGAAGTGTCTTTCTCTCTGTAATTTTTATGCGCGGCTGCATTTACCAGCTGGTGATAAAAATCGCCACCTTCCGGATGCAAATGCTGCCAGATCCTGTCCCATCCTAAAAATCCTCCCACATTTCTGTCATCAATAAAAATATCTGCATTAATTTTTCTGCTCATATTTAAGTCGTACACTTCTTCCGGATAATTTCTGTTTACAGCATAAAAGTCAACACCGTTTTCTTTGCAGTAATTTACCGCCTCAGTAAGTAGTTCTCCGTCTCTGAAAGTCCACAAAATTAATTTATGCCCTTTTTTCTGAAGCTCTCTTAAAGTGGCAAATGCAAATAACATTTCTTTTCCAATTTTGGGATAGGCGTGCTCAACAATGGTTCCGTCAAAATCCACTGCAATTACTTTTGAATCTTCTGATAATAATTGTTGCATACTATTTTTTTAGTGGGCGCGTGCAAATAAAACGCGTTGACTGCTTTCTTTTCCGCTGTAAATACACTTTCCGCTTTCCGCTTTATTGTTTAATGGAATGCAGCGAATGGTTGCTTTGGTCTCGTTTTTTATTTTCTCTTCTGTTTCAGGCGTCCCATCCCAATGAGCCAGTACAAATCCGCCTTTTTCATTCAGCACTTTTTTAAAATCATCATACGTATCAACAGAACTTGTCATGTTTTTGGTACGCTCATTTGCTTTTTCAAAAAGTGTTTTCTGAATTTCGGCTAAAAGAGATTCTACTTTTTCTACGGTTGTATCTATCTGAATGTTTTCTTTTGTAAGGGTGTCTCTCCTGGCAAGTTCAATGGTTTTGTTTTCGAGATCGCGCTCACCCAAAGCAAGGCGAATGGGTACACCTTTTACTTCGTACTCAGCAAATTTGTGGCCGGGACGAAATTTATCATCGTTGTCAAATTTTACTGAGATGCCTTTTTCTTCGAGTTGTTTTTTTAATTGTAAAGCAACTACAGAAATTTTATCAAGGCCTTCCATACTTTTGTAGATGGGAATAATTACTACTTGTATGGGGGCCAGCTTAGGAGGTAAAACAAGTCCTTTATCATCACTATGGCTCATAATAAGTGCGCCGATCAATCTTGTAGAAACGCCCCATGAGGTGGCCCACACAAAATCCATTCCGCCTTCTTTGTTCGCAAATTTTACATCAAAAGCTTTCGCAAAATTCTGGCCCAGAAAATGAGAGGTGCCTGCCTGCAAAGCTTTTCCATCCTGCATCATAGCCTCAATACAATAAGTATCTTCTGCACCGGCAAATCTTTC
>JACMLS010000299.1 GCA_014379485.1 Bacteroidia bacterium
TCTGTAATTTTATTTTTGCATCACCGGTAAATACAGTTTTTCCTCCGGCCGTTGGCAGTAAACCAATAATTCCATCAAACTGAGAAGAGTTTCTTTTAGAAGCAAAAATTATAACTCTATTTGTTTTTTCTGTCAGCTTTATCTGAAGCGGTTTGGTTTCTTTTGCAAAAGGTAATTGCTTTATTTTTTGAGAAATATTTTTTAAAGCAGACTCGTTATAAAAACTTCCGGGCTTTACGTCTATATACCTGTACAAAAATGTTTTTGAAACTTTAAGGTCGCCCTGAATAAGAATACTGTCTACTTTTATGAGTTTGTGTTTAGAAACATTCAGTGCGCCTGAAATTTCTTTGCCGTTAATCTGTACACTATCTAATTTTACAGTTGCAAAGGGATATCCGTGGTTTTCATAATACACAATTATTTTTTCGAGCAACTTTTTTACCTCCGCACTTTTAAATACCCTGTTCGAATAAAATCTTTCTGAATAATTTATTTCTCCCAGCAAATAACTTTCTGCGTTTCCTTTTCTTAAAGCCATTAAACGATATTGCTCACCAATTGTAAAATACAATTTATGATTGAGCGAATCGTTTACAACACTGTCTGCAGAACAAAGTAAATAACCAGCTCCTTGCAAAGAGAGTACGATCCGCCTGATCTCTTTGGTTACAGCTTCTTTTGTTGTATGAGCTTTCTGAAAAGTAAGTTTAGAGAAAACCGGAGAATTATCGTTATTAATTACCTGTAAGCGATGCTGAGAAAGAATAAACGTTCCTTTAATGAAAAAGAGAAAAAAGGCAATGTATTTTATTTCAGAAAATTTCAATTGCTTGTTTAAGGATACTAAATTTAATCCTTTTTGCCTACTTAACGAAATTCCTGATTTCGAAAGCGAGGCGTTCTTTATTAACGCTCTCAAGGGGATGTTTAGTATCTGGCAACACATAAAAACTTCCGGCTTTCAGTCTTTTAAAAACGTTCTGAGACTCTTCAATGCTCACCATTTTATCTTTATCGCCCAAACCAATTCTTACCGGAATTTCAATACCCGGAAAATCATTTTCTGTTAGAACGGGTTCGTCTCCCAAAGCAGTCATTAGCTGTCCCGTTTTTTCAAGCAGTAATTTCCACTTTTTTTCTCCGTGTCGCTCTACTAAGGCTTTTGTAAAATCAGGAAATTTTTCTTCCAGCAAAAGCGGATCGAGCATTTTAATTTCTTTTTCTGCTATTGATGGATTCCAGTCGAATTTTGTTGCGAGGGTCATTACACTTTCTACACGATCCTGATAATACCTCGCAATGTACAAAGCCACGTAACCGCCCAAACTGTAACCAAAAAAATTGCTTTTTTCAATTCCTTTACTATCCATATAAGAAATTACCTGCTCAGCAAATGCCTGCACAGAGAACTCCGGAAAATAAAATTCTGCCATACCATGCCCCGAAAAATTTAAAATATGCAAATCGTATTCCTGGTTAATGAGTCGCTCAAGGCCCTCAAACTGCTCTTTGCTGCCCATTGCACCATGTAATAAGATCAGGTTTTTCATTTGTATTTACAGATTTTCAGAAAAGGCTAAGAGATCAGAAAATGAAAAATCTATTAAAGCTTTGTCATTTTCTTCCGGGAATTTTTTATTCAGAAAAACAGTTTTCATTCCTGCTTTTCTCCCAAACAACATGTCTGAAACAGAATCGCCGGCCATTATTGATTTTGAAAAATCTATTTCAGGAAAAGCTTCTTTAGCTGCGTGGGCCATTCCAATGTTGGGCTTTCTCATTTCGCTGTTTTCAGATTCAAGCTCGGGTGCGTAAAATATCCGGTCAATTTGCCCGCCTGCCAAAATAATATCCAACAACATACTCAAGTGAATTCCTTCCAGCTCAGATGCTGTAAACAGACCCTTGCCTATTCCCTGCTGGTTAGTTACCACAATTATTTTTCCGAATTTATTATTAAGCCCGGCAATGCAATCTTTTGCGCCCGGCAAAAATTCAAACTCACCGTAATGCTTAACATAGTCATCCGGAATCTGTTTGTTTAGTACTCCATCACGATCAAGGAACAAAGTCCAGCTCCTGTCAATATTTAAACTCTTTAAAGTCATGTTGCGCCCTGTTATAATCTTCGGGAATGCCAATATCAATAAAATATGAATCGGATAAATAGCCGGTAAATGTAAACTTCTCAACAAGTTTTTCTAAAAAGTCTTTTTCAAGCGAAAACTTTTCATCTGCAGGACAGTTAGCAAGAAAAAAACTGCGTTTTACAATATAAACTCCTGCATTAATAATTCCCTCTTTTTCAAACCCGTCTTTTTCTCTGAAGGCAGTAATTTTTGTTCCATCCAGTTCAATAGTGCCGTAGCGTGATGAATTTTCTACTTTTCTTAATGCCAATGAAAAAGATGCGCCTGAATTGAGATGCGCTTTTGCAAATTTGCCCAGGTCCACATCAAAAAAAGAATCGCCGTTAAGCACCAAAATGTGTTCTGTTTCGCAATTATTAATGGCTAATTTCAAAGCTCCGCCTGTTCCCAAAGGTTCGTCTTCAGCAGTATAGGCGATCTGAATTGTATCAAAAGAATCTTTATAAAATGATTTTATTTTATCGCCCAGATAACCGGTAGAAATAATTGCTTTGCTGATTTTAAAATGCGCAAGATACCCAAGCAAATAAGACAAAAACGGACGGCCAGCCACCGGAGCCATTGGCTTTGGAACATCACTAACCAGAGATTGTAATCGGGTTCCGAATCCTCCGGCAAGAATAATTGCTTCACGTTTTTTTTCGTTCGACTCTTTCATTTACTAAACATTTTTGATTGTCCGACCGATATAAGATATAAGACATGGAGATATAAGACTGGTGCACGAGATTCTACTGACAAAACTACTTACTGATAACTAAAGTTTAATCTTTTTTAGGAAACATTTTTATCTCCACCATCTCACAAACAGAATGTCCTAGCAGCATATGACATTCCTGAATACGAGGTGTGTCTTTTGATGGAATGTTTACAAGATATTTGCTGTGTTCTTTCATTTTTCCGCCGGTTTCACCTGTAAATCCTACGGTGATCATTCCGAGTTCGTTTCCTTTTATGAGGGCGCGTACTACGTTTGGCGAATTTCCACTGGTGCTCATTCCAATAAGCACATCGCCTTTTCTTCCGCTTCCGGCAACGTAGCGACTGTAAATTTCATCGTAAGAATAATCGTTGGCAACTGCGGTTATATAAGATGTATTTACGTGCAACGCTTCTGCAAACAAGGGCGGCCGATCATAATAAAACCTTCCGCTTAGCTCTGCCGCCAAATGTTGCGCATCTGCCGCACTTCCACCGTTTCCGCAGAAAAAAACTTTACCTCCGTTTTTGTAACAGGCAACAATTTCTTCAATCACTTTGTCAACCGTTCCCAATAGTACAGAATCGTTCAGTAATGCGGTTTTGAGTTCTAATGAACTTTTTATTTTTGATTTGAGGAAGTCTGACATAGGATGAAAATTAAGAGAACAAATATAAGAAATTGAATGGACGACTGATATAAGATATAAGAAACGGAGATATAAGACTGGTGCACGAGGGAATTTAATGACGGATATGAGATCTGAGACAATTAGATATGAGACTGGTGCAAATCAGCAACCACAAAAATCAAGTCACACAATAATGTAAATTAACCAATAATAAATTTGAATCCACCTGTTCAATTTCAAAGCCTGTCCTCTCACCATTACTATGCAGAACCTGAAAACTGAACGAGGTATCGCCCCTCAAAATTTCTTCGGGAATGTCTTTAAAGTCAGTAAAGAATTCAAGGTTTTTCTCTCCCTTTTTTTCTAAGGCCACAACTTCAAAATCTACAGAAGACAACCATTTGCGGAGATCTTTTTTTGCTAAAGTGAAATTAGCTGTTGCGTAGGTTTCTCTGTTAAAGAACCATTCTCCAAAATCCTGTCGTCTTTCAATAGAAACATCATGCAGGCTCCATGGATAATCACAATCTTTCAAATGAATAATTAATCCTAATCTATTATTCGCAAAATAAAATTGAAAGCCGGCAAGGGCAAAAAGAAAGAATATCAATCCAGAAATTATAAGAAGCTTCTTTTTCACTTTATGTTTTTTTTTAAATGCGAAAGGCCAACAGGTTTATGCGCAATCCGAACTTCCTTACCGTCTTTGCTAACGATCACTCCTCGTCCCATAATACATGAGTTTTTTTCATCGCTGACATTGCAATTACAAAAAGCAACCAGCCATTTACTATCTATATCGGTAGTTATTCCGTAAGCTTTTGGCAAAAGCATACCGCGTCTGTTCTTTAGAATTACAGAGTCGTTATCTGACCAGTCATTTAACTCCCTCACTAATTTATATTCTGATGTATCAAGCAGAGCGTCTGTATACGCGTTTCGTTTAATAAAATCTTCGGCAAGTTTTATTGCTTTTTCTTCTTCTGTACTGATTTCTGTTTTAGAAGATCCATTACAAGCAAAAAAAACGAAAAGAATCAGCAAAAAACAAAATTTCTGAGCGGATCTTTTAGCCTTAATTTTCAGTTCACGATTCATGATTATAAATTTGGACCTATTTACAGATATAAGATATAAGACACGTAGATATAAGACTGGTGCACGAGAAATATCTGCAGAAAAACCTTACAAACCCAGTCTTATATCTTATATCTTTTTGTCTCTTGTCTTTTAAAGGTTATCATACCACTCTCTCGTTCTCGGAATTTTAATATCGCGCAGCATAGAGGTTTTTAGGTTTATGCTTACAGAATAGCGCTTTCTGAAACCGAAAGGAACCCAGTCGAAATGGGCTTCCCAGCAATGAAGATCGCGGTAAATGTTTAAGGAGGTGTAGCTGAGATTTTTTTTAATAAAATCATAACCGGTTGTAAAACCTATTTTCCATTTTTGGGTAATGGCTACATCTCCGCTCATGTTTAAGGTTTGTGTGGTGGTTTCAACATATAATGGTTTACTGTAAACAAAATTGTAATACACATTTATGTTCCAGGGCAAACCTGGGCTAATGCTTCCTTTTCCTTTATTCTCTACAGAATTGGTTAACTCGGGGCTCGTTTTTACTTTGGTGAACATAGAGTTTGAAAAAGCGGTGTTAATGGCAATGTTTCCGGCGCTAAAACGTGCGGGGTTGTTATTTACATTCCACTGAAAAACATTTTGCCTTATAGAATCTGTGGGGCTTATTGAATAAGGATCAAAAGTTCCGCTGGCAAGCAGGTCTATGTTTTTCCAGATCTTTGTTCTTCCGCTAAGGCTAAGATTGCTTAAATTAAATGTGGTAACCATAAAATCATAGCCACCACTCAAACTTAAATTCTGTAAAAGCACTACTTTTTTATCTACAAAACCGGTATCAGATTTTTTTCTGATTTTGGCTTCCAGGTTATTATTTAAATTAAAACTTAATAAACCGCTTCTTCCTGAAGATGGGCCACCATAAATTCCGTTTCTGAAAATTGAATATTTTTGCGAGTTTCCAAAAGTGTCTATCTGAACTTCTTTATAATAACCCAGTTCTTTAATGGTCATATCTGGCCTGTAAACAAAACTAACTGTCGGAATCAAAAAATGTCTGATCTGTTTTAAATGCTTTCCTTTAAAAAAATAATTCCCATAAATTTTTGTATTAATAGATCCGGAAACGTTCATATCAAACGCTGTTTTAAACCCGTTTAAAGTATCCGTAACCCGCTTATTTAAAGCACTATCCCAGCGGTCTTCTTCAGTTTTAATGTAATTGAATGCTGAGAGATTCATAGCAGGCGTAAACGTAAAATATTTGAAGAGATTAAAATTTGTGGAGATGGGAAGGCTGTGATGAATTCCGAATTTAATTTTGTCGGGGCTATCTGGTTTAAGAAAAAAAGTATCAACCCGGCTCAGCATTGCTTTGGTTTCTAACAAATAATTTACACCCAGTTTATCGAGCCAGGTTTGTTTGCTGTGCGTTTCGTTTTTAAAGGGGAAAAAGCGGTTCAGGTTAAAAGTAACGGCCGGCAAAGTAACATCTACAATTTTTGTTTGCGTATTCTGGCTATGCTGTGCGTTTACAGAAATGTTTCCGAATTTAAAAGATTTTGAGAAAGAGATATTACTTGCAAAGGTGTTGTTAAGGTATTGCCCGGTATTTTGTGCGTTTAATTTATTAAAAGAATTTGTGCCCGCATTTACTGTGGCGTTAAAAGTAATTCCGGGCCTTGCTTTGGGGTCCTGGTTATGAGTCCACCGCACAAAAAAATCTTTACTGCGGGCAAAAGTGCTGATCTGCTCTTTTTCACCAATATTGAAAATGGAATAACCAATACTAAAGCCGCCGGTAAACTTATAACGCACATTATAATTCGTAAAATTTTTAAGCGCCCAACTTCCAAAAGTATAAATGTCGCCCCTGAATTGCATGTCAATCTTTGGTCCCATTGCCCAGTAAAAGCCACCGTCTTTTAAATAAAAACCAAGGTTGGGCGATTCTCCGTAAGTTGGAATGATCAATCCGCTTTTACTTCTTTTTTTGGTGTTCGGAAAATATCCGAAAGGCAAGGCAATAGGCGTTGGAACTCCTGAAATTTCAAGATACATGGGGCCCGTTACAATTTTATCGTCAGGTATTACTTTTGCGCGCGTTGCCCTGAAAATAGTTTTAGAGTCTTCAAACTCGCAGGGTATGCAAGCCAGGTTTTTAAAGTAGCTTACATCATTACTGTCTTTTTTTACTTTATCTCCTCTTATTATCAGCTCACCTTGTTTTGTGGTAATGTTCTTTATTTTTCCTTTTCCGTTTTTAA
>JACMLS010000300.1 GCA_014379485.1 Bacteroidia bacterium
ACTTGGAAGAATCCTATATTTCTGTAAAAGACACTTTAAATATTTTTTTTAACCGGATCTTTCTAAAGGAATTTATTATCAATTCAACACTCTATACATTAAGTTTTTTTCCTGACGAAAAAATGCCTGATTCAAACTCCTCAAACAGGGAGATACTTTTTCGCACCTTGCGATTAAAAAACAAGCACAAAATAAAACAGTACAATAAAAAATAAATGAAACCACTTCTTAATTTCCTACTCCTGCCCGTCATTTTCTTCTCGGTTTCCTGCAACCACAGATCCTCTGAGTCAGCAGAAGTAGTAGCAGCGCAAATGCAGGCCATGGCAGATTCGATTCAGGTTGCTCTCACGGTTCAGCCGGAAGATGTTGAGAAACCATTTGTGAGAGACGAATATGTATACTTTAATTATAACCTGACCGGGGATGTTGCACCTGGTGCTGAAGTAACCATTTGCAACATGTACTCCTCAAAAATTTCATCTGTTGTTTTAATTTTTTCTTCAAGCAAAAATAAGTTGAGTGATATTACCGATGAGAACACTAAGATCAGTTATCTTGAATACGAAACTGCTATTAAGTATGAAGATACTTTACGGACAAAACTAAATTTCAAAGCGCCCGAAGGATGGAGAAAAGGGAATTTTGACCGGGTATTTCTTTATAAGATAACTACTGAAGACAGAGGTCCTTTTACCCCTGTAATACTCATAAAGTGATTAAGAATATTGTTGGAAAATTAAAGAATTTTTATCGATTTGATAAAGAAATATTATTAAATTTGTTATGGAAATAGGGATTGAGAATACAGAAACCGGTAAGAAGGAAAGGGCACGAATCATATTAGTTGTAAAAGACGAACTCAAAGAAATTGACGGTTCAGACAGGTTTGGTTTTAGCTGGTGGAAAGAGCGTGGAAAAGACGTTTTAAAACTTGAACTGATAACAACGAATAAAATAATCGGATTAATGTCTTTGATTGATATTCCGCATGAGTTTCGGATTGAATTGAGTGTTCTTGAAGTTTCAAAAGAGAATATAGGAAGGGGCAAAAAGTATGATGGAATTGCCGGAGCTTTAATTGCATTTGCCTGCAATGAGGCTTTTGATAAAGGTTATAGCGGGTTTGTTTCATTAGAGCCCAAAACAAAACTGATACAATTGTACAAAGAAAAATACGGCTTTTTGCAGTATGGAAGAATGATGGCAACAGAAAGAAAAAATTCTGAAAGATTAATGAACATATTTTTAAGGTAACTGCCATGAAAAAAAACATAAAACTTACTCCAGAAGAAGAGGCAGAAGCCTTTGTTTACCCAAGCACATTAAGCAAAGAAGAGAAACAAGCCGCCAATAAAGAGTTGCTTGAGCACCGCTTTAAAATGCTTGCAGAAATGTCTGAAGAAGAAAAGCAACACTGGGATCTTGTCGGCTTAAAATTTCGTCTTAAAAAATATTTAGACAACCCGGGATTTGATAAAAACCGTTCGTTCGGGCAATTTGTTGAAGAATACATTCGCATTTTAAATTTAAAACGTAAAGATTTTGCCAAAGAAATTGATGTTCACGAAACGCGTTTAAGCAGGATCATAAATAACAAAGAGGAACCAAACAAACAGATTTTTTACAGGCTCGAAAAACATTCTGAATATATTATTCCGGCACAAGATTGGTGGATGGTGTGTGAAAAAGCCGTAGAATATGAGATCAGGACTGATAAAGCAACAAGAAAGAAAGAGTACGCACATGTAAAGAAAAAAAGAAAACCAAAGAAATAAATTCTGTTTTATTCATTCACAAACTTTTTAACTCTTCCATTCAAACAAACAAAATAAATTCCGGGCTCCAGAAAATCAACCGGAATTTCCAAATGCTCATTTTGTTTCACAAAAACAGAAAGCATTTTTTTTCCTAAAACATCAAAGACCTATATTTTAGAATTATCGTTTTTCAGAAAATACCAATTGGACACAGACCTAAAATGGCTTGTTTACTATCAGAAAAAACAGCGGAATTCTTCATCCGATCAATGCTCAGGTGCTGAATTAAATTTTAAACAATCTATATAACACAAATTTAAAATAATTACTGGTATTAACTGATTTTAGAATACAAAAAACTAAATTTGTCTTTCCTTTCACACAAAAAAAATGTCTGTTGCCCGCAAAATAAATTCTCTTAAAAAAAAGGTAAGCTGGCAGGCAACAGATCTTCTTTTTGCTACCGGCTTTAAGAATTCTCTTCTGAGAAACAAACCGGGCTTGCGCATATTGGTTTATCATGGAATTGATAAAGCAGGGAGAACGGATATTAACGGCAGATTTATATCGGCAAAACGTTTTGAGCAGCATTTGATCTCCTATAAGGAGAATTTTAACATGGTGTCTCTGAACGATGCCTATTCGGAAAATTATGATAAAGACAAATTCAATCTTTGTATTACGTTTGATGATGGATACA
>JACMLS010000301.1 GCA_014379485.1 Bacteroidia bacterium
ACGAAAGTTTTACTCTTTTTGAACCGGCTTACCTCAATATTCACGAAGGTTTTATTGATCACGAATTAAAAATTGCAGCCTACACAGACCACCAGGTTTTTGAACGCTACCATAAATTCTTCCTGAAAGAAA
The DNA here is from genome assembly GCA_014379485.1 of Bacteroidia bacterium. Lineage (GTDB taxonomy): Bacteria > Bacteroidota > Bacteroidia > B-17B0 > Aurantibacillaceae > AM-1111. Next base: position 133 of record JACMLS010000301.1, read on the forward strand.
ATTCATTTAAAAAAACAGAAGCGCTTACTTTAAAAGAAATACAATCTTTAAATCCGGGTGATTATGTAACACACATTGACCATGGAATTGGAAGATTTGCAGGGCTTGAGAAAATGATGGTGAACGGAAAACAACAAGAGGCCGTTAAACTTGTATATAAGGATAATGATATTTTATTAGTAAGTGTACACTCACTGCACCGCATTGCAAAATACTCGGGCAAAGAAGGCAACGTACCGCGTATGGATAAATTAGGAAGTACGCATTGGCAAACCCTGAAACAAAAAACCAAAAAGAAAGTAAAAGAAATTGCTTATGACCTTATTAAACTTTATGCCAAAAGAAAATCGCTGAGCGGGCACGCTTTTGCCAGAGACAATTATCTGCAGACAGAATTAGAAGCTTCTTTTATTTACGAAGACACGCCTGACCAGGTAAAAAGTACAGCAGATGTAAAACGCGATATGGAAAAACCACACCCGATGGACCGCCTTATTTGTGGCGACGTTGGGTTTGGTAAAACAGAAATTGCCATACGCGCTGCCTTTAAAGCAGTGTGTGACAGTAAACAGGTTGCTGTACTTGTACCCACAACAATTTTAGCATTACAGCATTTTAAAACTTTTACAGAGCGTTTAAAAGGCATGCCTTGTACTATAGATTATATAAACCGTTTCAGATCTCCCAAAGAGCAAAAAGAATCTTTAGAGAAATTAATTGAAGGAAAAACAGATATAATAATAGGTACGCATAAACTTGCCGGCAAAGAAATAAAATTTAAAAATTTAGGTTTACTGATCATTGATGAAGAACAAAAGTTTGGCGTTGCCATAAAAGACAAATTAAAAACAATAAAAAATTCTGTTGACACGCTTACTTTAACTGCAACGCCTATTCCAAGAACTTTACAATTTTCTCTTATGGGCGCGCGCGATCTTTCTGTTATTGCAACGCCGCCACCCAACCGTTATCCAATTCAAACAGAATTATTAATGTATAACGAAGAGGCAATACGCGATGCAATCAGTTATGAAATAAGAAGAGGCGGACAGGTGTTTTTTATACATAACAAAGTATCAAACCTTCAGGAAATTGCAGGCATGATTAACCGCCTGGTACCTGATGCGCGTGTGGCCTGCGGGCACGGGCAAATGGATGGAGAGAAGCTTGAGAATATTATGCTGGGTTTTGTAGAAGGTTTTTATGATGTATTGGTTTCTACTACCATTGTAGAATCGGGTCTTGATATTCCAAACGCAAATACAATTTTTATAAACGATGCGCAGAATTTTGGTTTGAGCGATATGCACCAGATGCGTGGCAGAGTGGGAAGAACAAATAAAAAAGCTTTTTGTTATTTGCTCGTGCCTTCTTTACTTACACTTACCAACGACGCGAGAAAAAGATTAAAAGCAATTACAGAATTTACAGACCTTGGCAGCGGTTTTCAGGTGGCTATGCGTGACCTTGACATACGCGGCGCAGGAAATTTATTGGGCGGAGAACAAAGTGGGTTTATAAATGATATGGGATTTGAAACCTATATGAAAATTCTTGGTGAAGCCATGGAAGAGCTGAAAGAAGAAGACTGGTACCAGCAAAGCATGAAAGAAAGCAATGAGGATGGAGAATTAAAGGAAACTGATAAATCTGTTTTTTCAAAATCGTTTGTAAAAGAAACCCAGTTAGAAACAGACCTTGAGCTCATGATACCAGAAAGCTATGTGCTGAATCTAACAGAGCGTTTAAGTTTGTATCGTGAGTTAGATGAAATTACAAAAGAAAAATCGCTTTTTGAATTTGAAAAAAAACTGCGCGATCGTTTTGGCCCTGTTCCAATGCAGGTAAGCGAACTCATAAATGTTGTACGGCTGCGCTGGCTGGCAATGGAAGCCGGGTTTGAAAAGATCATTCTGAAAAATTCTAAAATGGTGCTTCACTTTTTAAGCAAACCAGAATCGCCGTATTTTTCCTCTCCCCGCTTTTCTATTATTATGAATTACATTCAAAAAAATTCTTCTTTCTGTAGTTTAAAAGAAGGTAACGGAAAACTTACTTTAACAATTATAAGATGTAAGGGAATTCAGGAAGCTATTGATATATTTGAGGGCATAAAAAATTCGGCAAAAAAACAGGAAGTTTGATTAAGAAAGGCAAAGTCCCTGTAAAAAAACAACCATGAACAAAAAGCCTAAGACACTAATTCTCTTTTACGTACTGGTGGCATATATTGCGCTTCAGTTTGTTTGGTGGAGTTATTTGCTGACGAGCCTTACCGGCGAAGTTTTTTTGCAAAAACAGGCAGAGTTAAAAGCAAGGATCTCTGATGAGAGAAGACTTGAAACAGAGACAGCATTGGTTAAAAAAAAACAACACAGCCGTATTGCCA
>JACMLS010000302.1 GCA_014379485.1 Bacteroidia bacterium
GTGTACGGAAAAACATGGGGCTTTACCAATGCATTGTTTTTGTGTTGTCCGTCAAGGTAAAGGATCTCAATTTTTTTTATTGAGTTTTTAAAATATAGTTTTCTGGGAGCGGCCTCAAATTTAATATCAGATTCTGCACTCGAAAATTTATCGTTTACCCGTTCCATTGCCTTTATGTGGCAGCGCAGGGTTTTAATTTTTGCAATAGAATCCGTCATTTCACGAATGGTATTGAAACAAAAATTTTTGTCGGTATAATTCCGCTCAACATTAAATGAGGCAGAGAAAAAGCAGGTAAAAAGAATAAGGCCGAAAAAAAGGGGGGCTCTGTATAAACGTGCTTTCAGGTACATTCTCAAATTTAAAATTTGTTTTTTGATTTTCCGCGTTTTAAACGCTGATTGTTGTCTGTTTCCTGTGTGATTTACGGCTATTTAAGATTTTTTTACAATCCGCCTAAATTATTTGCTGCAAAACAACATAAAAAAATCGGGTCTTAAACAATGTATTGGTTTTTAGTCTCTTATTTTTTCAAACAAGGGTTAATATTTTGTTTGAATCTTGGCCCCTTTTATTGTTAACTTGCGGGTCCTTACAGATTATGGAAAAACAGATTCCGGTATTGGTTGCAGAAATGCTTTATCATCACGATTGCGTGATCATACCCGGTTTTGGGGGCTTTGTGGCGCGCCATGTTCCATCGTTCATGCATCCCGGTTTGCATACTGTGCATCCGCCATCCAAATCTGTTCTTTTCAATAAAAACCTGGTAAATAACGATGGTCTGCTTGCCAATGGTTTAATTGAGAAATTCAATTTTTCATATCCAAAAGCAGTTGCATTCATTACGCAGTTTGCAGAAGATTGTCACCGCCAGTTGCATCAGAACCTTCGCCTGGAAATGGAGAACATTGGTGTGCTTTACTTAGATGCGGAAAAAAACATTCAGTTCGAACCCAGAGCAGATCTGAATTACCTTCTTCAGTCATTTGGGCTTTCTGAAGTATATGCACATCCGGTTCTTCAGGTTGAAATAAAACCTAAAGAAAAAGAAGAAGTTTTTAAAGATAGAAAAGCGGACTTTGACAGGGCTCAGTCTGACAAGACGGAGAAAAGTGTTGTGGCCCGCAGAACAAGAATGCGCAAGTTGGTGGCAGTTGCTGTTGCAGCTCCATTTGTTTTGGGACTCGCTTTTCTGCTAAGCACTGGTGTTGCGCCTAAAAATTCTGCGCTGGCAGATATGAATCCTTTCCGCACAAAAGAAAAACCTCATTATACACAGGGCAGATACACTCCAAAAAAAATAAAGGAAAAAGAAAATCCGGCCTTTAACCAGATAGAACTGAGCTCAGACGGAACTGCGAAAATTGTTATCAGCGAAGACCCTCGCAACATTGTTTTTGTTTTTGTAAAAGATATTGATCCTGCAAAAGATAAAACCAACGTAAAGAATAAAATTAAAAACCTCCCTTATTCAAAAAAACATGTCAGCGGAAATTTTCAGGTTATTTTAGGCTGTTTTGGTGTAAAAGATAATGCAGACCGCTTAGTGCAGAATTTAAACTCACGCAACATTAATGCTGGAATTTCAGGAGTAAACAACAATGGCCTTTACGTAGTAAGCGCCGGCGGTTTTGATACCAAAGATTCTGCAAACGTGCTCCTTAACTCCATTCGCCAAAGTTACCCCAGCGCCTGGATCATGGCCAAGTAAGCTTTTAAGTAGGAAAGCTTTTACCCGACACAAGACAAAAAGATATAGGATATATCCCGATAGCTATCGGGAGGGGTTGTTAGGTCCTATAGAGTGAAATTCCCGTGCACCTCCCGATAGCTATCTGGACTTATATCTCCGTGTCTTATATCTTATATCAAACGACTGATATGAGAGGGTGAGATATTAGATTTGAGACTGGGTCGGTAAGGTCTTCTTATATGAAATTCCTCGTACACCAGTCTAATATCTCAATGTCTCAAATCTCACATCGGCCGTTAATCTCCTTTTTCGGATTGGTTTTATGATGAGCGGTTGTTTTTCGGTACGCTTTTTGTCATACTTTAGCTTTGAAAAACAAAAGTCATGACCAAAAAAATTATTTTCCCCGCAATTCTTTTACTTCTATTCTCTTTTACTATGGTTAAAGAAAAAACGTTTCAAAGTTTTACCGCAAAAACAATCGAAGGAACAGACCTTAACTTTTCTACGCTTAAAGGAAAAAAAGTGTTGGTGGTAAATACCGCCTCTCTTTGCGGTTTCACGCCACAGTACGAAGCGCTTGAGCAACTATTTCAAAAATACAAAGACAAAAATTTTACTATTGTAGGATTTCCGGCCAATAATTTTGGAGAGCAGGAACCCGGCAGCAATGCTGAGATAAAAGAATTTTGCAAAAAAAATTACGGAGTTAGTTTTCAGATGATGGAAAAAGTTTCTGTAAAAGGAGCTGACCAGTGTGCTGTTTATGCCTGGCTTACAAAAAAAGCTGAGAACGGTGTAATGGATTCTGAAGTAAGATGGAATTTTCAGAAATACCTTATAGATGAAACCGGAAAACTTGTTGATGTTGTTGGACCAAAAGAATCTCCAATGAGCGAAAAAATTACTTCGTGGATTGAGGGGAAAGCGAGCACCGCTGCACCGGCTAAAGATGGCGGAAAGTAAAGAGGATCTTTTTTTATTATTTAATAATGGGGAATTTTTGTTCCCCATTTTTTTTGAATTTAATTGAGGGCGCAGTTTACAAATTGGGAATTGCTAGAATGTTTGCCCTGATAAATTTAAACTGCATAAGGCGAGCAGAAGGAAAAAGGTTTTATACAGTTGGTTTATGAGAATCATTTTTGTAAAACACACATTACAATTCTGAAACATTTTTAGGTCGTTATGCTTTTAGCTGATCTTTGATTATAACGCAAAAAGTAATTTTAGTTTCAGTGTTTTTTAAATCA
>JACMLS010000303.1 GCA_014379485.1 Bacteroidia bacterium
AGAATAAAAAGAAAAAACAAAAGCCATAGAATAGAAGCGAGCCAGAGCCCCTTTTTTAATAAAGTTGTTTTTTGCCAGAAGAACCAGGCAGAAATAAAAATGGCCATGAGCATTTTCATCGACAAACGAATATGAGAGTCGAATCGTGAAATTTTGCGCGGGTCTGCACCTTCCAGCGGCCTCCAGCCAAAATAAAACACCATACTCCACAGGGTAGTGCCAATGGTAGCCAGCACATAAATGCTCAGCACCAGTTTCCATTCTTTTAGCTGAGGCGGGGGTGTAGAAACAAAAAGAAGGGGAAAGAGTAACAATGGCGCTTTTACCCAGAGGTCTTTTATGGCATAGCCCAGGTTATTGCTCCAGAGACAAGCAAGAATATGCAGCAGGTAAAAAGAAATACAGATCAGGAAGATCTTTGATTCTTTCATTCGCTGCCATTTCCATTTAAAATTGCCCTCAGCAAGCCAGTTTAAAAAAAGAAGCGATTCTGCTATAGAAATAAGACTAGATCCCCAGTTAAGGCCAACAACGAACAGCAAAAGCCCCAGCATAAAAATATAGCGATGAATGAGGAGCCTGCGGGGATTTTGCATACGTATATGAAACGCAAAAAAAAGTTAAATAGTGTGTCTTGAAACAATAATTTTAAAAACCTGTTTCAAAATTAAGGATCAATAAACCGGAATGAAGAATGTGAAAACCTGAAGAAAAAATGCGCAAAACACTTATTTCTTTTTTGAAGAAAGTTTTTTTCTTGAGTCGGTTACTTTCTTTTTTAACTCTTCTTTAAAGGAACTTATTTTTGAGAGAATTTTTTTATCGCTGCTACCTATTATTTGTGCTGCAAGAATGCCGGCATTTTGTGCTGCGTTAATTGCTACCGTTGCCACCGGAACCCCGTTTGGCATTTGTACTATTGACAAAAGAGAATCCCAGCCATCTATAGAATTGCTTGATTTTACCGGAACGCCCACAACCGGAAGTGGTGTAAGAGAAGCTACCATGCCCGGCAAATGCGCTGCACCACCTGCGCCGGCAATGATCACCTTTAAGCCTCTGCCAGCCGCTTTTTTTGCGTAATCAAACATAATATCGGGCGTGCGGTGTGCAGAAACAATATCAATCTCAAAAGGAATACTGAATTTCTTAAGAATGTCTGCAGCGGCCTGCATTACACCAAGATCAGACTCAGAGCCCATGATTATTCCGACCAACACTTTTTTTGCTGCCATTTTTTTGAAATTTTAAGCTGTTACTTTCAGTATATCTTTCACTTTTTTCGCCTTGACCCTTGCCAGTTCAAGGTTATCATCAATAATAGTAATATGGCCCATTTTACGGAAGGGCTTTGTTTTTAATTTGCCGTATAAGTGAACATAAACGCCAGGCATAGCCAGTACTTTTTCCATTCCTTTATAACGTGCAATGCCTTCTTTTCCTTTTTCGCCTAATAAATTTACCATTACACCGGGTTTAATTATAGAGGGATCTCCTAAAGGTAAATTGCAGATAGCCCTTAAATGTTGCTCAAACTGCGACGTGAAATTGGCTTCAATAGTATGGTGGCCGCTGTTATGGGGGCGTGGTGCCACTTCATTTACAAGTACAGTTCCGTTTTTGGTCACAAACATTTCTACAGCAAGTATACCTACAATGCCCATTTTTTCTGCTGTTTTTTTTGCAATAGAAAGGGCCTGTTCTTCTACAGATTTTTTAAGCCTTGCCGGC
>JACMLS010000304.1 GCA_014379485.1 Bacteroidia bacterium
AGTTATTCTTGCGGAGAACGACAAAGCAGCAAAATCTGTTATTGAAGCCTTTTACAAACTGCAGGCTAACATGCTTGTGCAGGAATTTATTAAAGAAGCAGGCGGTGCAGACATACGTGCTTTTATTGTTGACGGGCAAATTGTGGGTGTAATGAAACGCCAGGCAAAAGACGGCGAATTCAGATCTAATTTGCACAGGGGTGGCAGTGCAACTGTAATTCAACTTTCGCCGGAAGAAAGATCGACGGCTTTAAAGGCGGTAAAAAAATTAGGGCTCGGAATTGCGGGTGTTGATATGCTGCAATCTTCAAGAGGGCCATTGATAATGGAAGTAAATTCGTCTCCCGGCTTAGAAGGAATTGAGGGCGCAACAGGCGTAGATATTGCCGGAAAGATCATAGAATACGTTGAGCGGAATGAGTTTAATGCCAATGAAGGTTGATGTTTTTTTCAATTCGTTTCTGCAAAATTTTCTTACTAAAAATAAAATGCGTTATTGGAGTTTACTCTTTGTTTATCTTTTCATTTCTATTGTTGTTTCGCAAAATTATCTGAACGAGGCTACCTCACGCGAAGTTGTAAAAAAGAATAATATTAAACGCATTGTTGAGGTTGAGGAGTCAGGAAAAAAATCTGTTTATGACTTTGACAGGAACGGAAATGAAATCTCAGTCAGGTTATTTACATCTGGAAAAAGCGATACAACTTTCTTTTTTAATAAAAAAATAACGCAACTTTTATGGAAGCGCTACATGCTTCAACCGCACAAAAGAAAAGACACAGTCTTTCTTGAAACGATTGAATATTATCCGGACATGAAAGTAAAAAAGGAAGGTTCTTCCGGTAAACTGATCTACTCTTCTTATATAGATTTTACCATGTTCTTATATGACAGTCTTGGCAGATTAGAGTTCAGAATAAATAATCGCGACAGCAGCCAGCTTGTAGGGCAGTTTGTTTATGATGCAAAAGGAAGGATAGCTACTACCTTATGGAAAAAAGAAAAAGGCTATAAAAACCATGAATATCATTTTGACGGAAAGGGGAATTATACTGGAAGTTCAGAAATGAAAATTGCTGAAATAGAAGAAGAAAAGTATGAATATTTTAAAGACAGGCATGTGGTAACAAAAACTGATAAAGCAACGGGTAAATTGCTTGGTAAAACAGTATATAAGTACGGGGTTTATGGCAAAAATTTAAAATTTGTATCGGTTGGCGCTGATTACGCTGACGGCGGATGGATGAAAACAAAATATTTTTTTGACAAAAAAGGTTTATTAGAGCTAATGCAAGGGCTTACTTATGAACGAAAGTTTACGTATGATTACTGGGAGGCACCGTGAAATTGATAAAGCGGAAAAACCTCTTTTACTCCTGGCTCAGACTCAAATTTCCCTCCTAAAAAAGCTTGAATTATGTAAATCTCCGGGTTTTAAGGACTCGATAAGGAGGTGGAAAACCTGATTTGTGTATAATTTTCCCCATAAAATCCGGTTTTTGCATAAATCTTTAAAATTCTAATTACCTTTTAAACAGGTCTTTACGCATTAATAAATCTTTTTTCAGGATTACTTGTAAAAATGCTTTGTTCATGTGAAAATTATTTTTTCTTTTGCAGCAAATTAGAGGGGGTATGAAACCTCAAAAAGAAATTAACGTTAGAACAGAAAGTAACAGAATTTATCATGTATTGGACATTAGAATTAGCATCATATCTCGAAGACGCACCTTGGCCGGCAACCAAAGATGAGTTGATCGATTTCGCCATACGCTCAGGAGCACCCATGGAAGTAATTGAAAATTTACAGGAAATTGAGGACGAAGGTGAAACTTACGAAACCATTGAAGAGATCTGGCCGGATTACCCGACCAAAGACGATTTCTTTTTCAACGAAGACGAGTACTAAGGTTTTCTCTTCCCAATAATTTATCGGGACGGAGTCACTAAGAATATTTAGGGATTGAATTTGTGTAAAATAATTTTGGGGAACTGTTGTGGTTCCCTTTTTTTATTTTCAGTAAAACCTTTCTCTATCGTAAACATTGCAAAAAATCTATCCGAAAGCCGGTTTAGCAAAAATACGGATGCAAATTCGCTTGTTGGGCAAAGCTTAAATCAATACTACAATTAAATTTGAGGGTATAAGTTATTTAGCAAAAACCAACATGACATTAAAAGAAAAAAATCAAATTTTAGATCTTGTAAAGATGTGCAGTTCTTTAAACATTAAAGAAATTTTTATAAAACAATTCGGTCAGAATGCCGGTGAGTTTGATTCAAAAATTATCTATGGTGCATATACTGCGCAAGATTTAGTTAATGTAACTGAAAAAATGCTTGGCAATTTCAACCGCGAATTAAACTCAGCAGCATGGTCAAGCTTACCCACTGGGATTTTGTCGGGCGAAACACATATAACCTTATTAGATGACTTCCCTTGGCTCTACAAGCGGCTTGAAGAAACAAACATAGACGAATATTATTGCAAAGAGCTCGATTGGTTGGTTTATTACCAAAGAACTTTTAATTTCTGGCATGTTTCTGAAAGAGAAATAAACCTGGAAAAAACATTAGAAGCAGAAAACAATTTAAAAACAAAAATTGCGCTCTATGATAAAGCAATTGGCGATCTGAACTCATTAAAACAAGAATCAGAAAAATTTAAAATTTTTACAGATGAATTGATCGCCGAAAAAACTAAAGGCCTCAATAAAATAAACGAAACTATTGACAAGGTAAGTATTGCTTCTTCTGAAATCTCTAATGTCTTATCAGAAGGCAGAAACAAAAAGGATCGTTTAGAGGAAATAATAAAACATAGCGAAGAAAGATCAGAAGGAGCGAAACAGAGAACCGAAGAAGAAAGAAAAAAGTTTGAAGAATTTAAAAAAACTCTTGAACAACTTCAAAAGGCATTAAATGAAAAAATTGATGCGCTAACAGGAACCCAAAAAAATTGGGACGAGAAATTTCTATTTATATCAGAAAAAGAGAGTTTCATTAAATCAAAAGAAATAGAAATTAATAACTTAACGGGGTTTGCAGCAGGCGTCTCTTTATTTCACACATTTCAGCAACGTAAAAACGAGCTTGACAAGCAAGTTGCAAGTTGGTTTATAGGTCTGATTGCTTCTGCTGCTATTACTGTATTGGGAGTAATTCTTATTTTTTATATTACTCCAACTGAGGGTGACTGGAGCAAATTTGCTTTAAACTCACTCAAGTCATTGCCTTTTTTTGTGCTACTTTACTTTTCAATAAGACAATACTCGAAAGAAAGAGCGATACAGGAAGAATACGCATTCAAATCTGCTGTGGCATTAACACTTAATGCTTTTGCTGATAAGATTTCTGTTGAGGGTACAAGCGGAAAAGACAAAATAATTCTGTCAACCGTTGATAGGATTTATGAAGTACCTAACGTTATGAAAGAAAAGAGCGGAAACATCTTTAGCTTCAGGACTAAACCATTAAATGATGTTATGAAAAATTTAACTGAGGTTATAAAGGAGGTAAATAAGAAATAGTCTTAAAGTTTGTTCTACTTAAAAGTAAATTTTTATTTAACTCTCAAAACAGCCCAAACTATCAGAATAATTAGTGCAATTACTAAAAGCATTGCTGCAAAAATTAAAGCAATTGCAGAACCCGGCCAATGCATTATTTTGAATAGTGTACCGATGATCCAAAAAGCAATTCCAACACCACTGGTTACAATGGAGGAAATCAATAAACCTTTAAATTTTTTCTTTTGTTCCATTTGAGAAATTTATTTTTGCTTTTTAAAAAATGCAACTGCCCAATCAATAACAGACAAAAGAACTCCGCTTGATAAAAACCAAATGGCACCCGGCCAATGCATTATTTTGCAAAGCACACCAACAATTACCAGGCATGCTGCAATACTAAACCATATATTTTTAAATGACGGCATATTTTTTTGCTCTCTGAGCGTCCCGCGAAGAGAATTTCATTTGGCCTCCGGCCAAGCTAAAAAACTGAAGCGCGTTGCAACCTGTCGTTAATCGCCCTTCCTAAAAACTCCGACGGAAAAACTTCTGCGTAAATAAAATCTACAGAATCATTTTCGTCAAGTTCTCTCATTGCTTTAAATAAATTTTGCGCCGCTTCTTCTAAATTTCCTTTTGGAGATAAAGTTTTTGTAAGCTGGCCGGGATATTCTTTGCAAAAAGAAATTACGCCCATTCGTTTGTATTGGAATTTTTCAATTGCTTCATCAATGTTGCCGGTACACAAAGGTTTTTTTGTTGCATAATGACTTTTCAATTGTCCCGGTGCATTGGGGTTAGAAGAATTGTTTATTCTCAATTCAACTTTACCGCAAACATTTTCAATTTCTTCAATCGCCAATCCACCCAAACGAAAAACAATTGCTTTTCCTTTTTCAAACCCCACAATGGTAGATTCAATTCCCACTTTACATTCTCCGCCATCTAAAATATATTCTATTTTTTCGCCCAGTTGTTGATGCACGTGCAATGCGCTGGTGGGAGAAACGTAGCCGAATAAATTAGCGCTTGGTGCTGCCAATGGAAATTCTAATTGAGAAAGTAATTCCAACGTAAGTGTATGATCAGGAATTCTAACCGCAACATCACGCAAGCCGCTTGTAACAAGATCAGGAACAATTTCTTTTTTTGGAAGTAAAAGCGTTAAAGGTCCTGGCCAGAATTTTTCTACCAGTTTCAAAGCGCTTTCCGGAATTTCTTTTACAAACAATTTAATTTTTTCGATTGAGTTTGTATGAAGAATAAGCGGATCAAACAGCGGGCGGTTCTTTGCTTCGAAAATTTTTATGACTGCTTTTTCATCAAACGCGTTTGCTGCAAGACCATAAACTGTTTCTGTGGGGATTGCAACCAAACCACTTTCGGTAAGAATTTTTTTTGCAGTAAGAATATCTTTTCCAATTTCAGCCATCGGACAAATATCGGAATAAATCTTATGTCACACTACCGTGCAAACTATCGCGGTCTTACCGCCATCAATCCCCCTGTCTCGTCACAGTAACCGTGACGAGACAGGGGGATTGATGGCGAGAATTCAGATTCGGGAAAGCAACTGAATCAGAAACTTTATTGTCTTTTTTTTCTGTGTTTCAGAAAGCAATTTGAAAAAATCGCGTAGCGATGACCTATCGGTTCTTAATAAAATACTGAATTGAATTTCTGGCCGCGTAGCGGATAACTATTTATTCCGCAACTCCATCTGTTCTGCGGCTTTGAATAAATTGCCAAAGTAACGAACCACTTTAAAGAGTTCAATTTTGCCGTCGGTAGCAATAATTGCGCGCACTTGCCCGTATGGATCGTTGGTGTTTGCAATGTGCAGATACACATCGTTCTTTTTCACTTTCCATTTTCCGCTAAAGGATTCAGGCGTTGAAAGGCCGGGTTGATACGAAGAAAATTTGTAAGTGGAGTCTTGACGGATAATTAAACTATCAATTGCTCCTTTAGGACTTTTAAAAAACCATTTGCCAACAGGCGATGGCATTGCAATAGTTGGTTTGGCTGCACCTGGTTTAACAGGTTTAACTTTTGTTTTTACTTGTGCAGTGCCTTCTGAAAAAAAGCATACAAGCAGAACGAAAAGAGAAATTGAAAGTGCTTTCATGATTTAGATTTTATACTAAAATAAAAAAAAATCCTTTAACTTAGGTATAAGGAGTAAGTATAGAGTATAAGGGGCTTTTGAATTGCCACCTTATACTCTATACTTATACTCACTTTGTATAAATCAATTGAAATCCGCAAATTTGAACTATGATCAAATGGAAAACAACCTTATTGAAATTCGGAAAAAAAGGAGAAAAAACCGGCTGGACCTACATTGAAATTCCGGCCGACATTGCTCAAAAGTTGAAGCCCGGCAACAAAAAATCGTTCAGGGTAAAAGGCAAGCTCGATGATTTTTCTTTTGCAGCAACAGCCATTTTGCCAATGGGCGAAGGTGCTTTTATTTTACCCGTTAACGCAGCTTTCAGAAAAGGAATAAAGAAAAAACACGGGGCCATGCTGCAAGTGCAAATGCAGGAGGATAAAAAAGAAGTAGAGATCAACAAAGATTTTTTAGATTGCCTTGCTGAAGAAAAAAAAGCACTGGATTTTTTTAATTCATTTCCCAGCTCGCACCAACGCTATTACAGTAAGTGGATTGAAAGTGCAAAGACAGAGGAAACAAAAGCAAAACGAATTGCTAAAGCGGTAAATGCTTTGGCGCGAAAAATGAATTACGCTGAAATGCTGCGGGAGGGAAAGGAGATTCGACGTTGATGCCACAGATTTCGCAAATTAGCACAGATTGAGGCACAGATTATTTTTTGAAGGAAGGAGATGTGATTTGTGCAAATGAAAACTCCCAATAACT
>JACMLS010000305.1 GCA_014379485.1 Bacteroidia bacterium
GGAATTGCACGCACACTTATTCTTAAACCGGAGATCATGCTGTACGATGAACCTACCTCAGGCCTGGATCCGGTTACCAGCGAAGAGATCAATATGCTGATCATAGAAGTTCAGAAAAAATACAACACCAGTTCCATCATCATTACGCATGATCTTACCTGCGCAAAACAAACAGGAGACAGGGTAGCGATGCTGCTGGATGGAAAATTTGTGAAGCTCGGAAAATTCAAAGAAGTATTTGAATCGGATGACGAAGAAATAAAAAGTTTTTTCAATTATAATTTTATACAATAAGCAATGAGTGAACCTGTAAACAAACGCGCAATCGGAGTTGGCCTTTTTATAGTAATTGGAATTCTGTTACTTGTAGGAGGAATTCTGATCATAGGCAACCTGCATTCTACCTTTCAAAAGAAATTGGTGGTATCAACTGTTTTTGGTGATGTGAATGGCCTTACATCCGGAAATAATATATGGTTTTCAGGTGTAAAGATCGGCACCGTTAAAAGAACAGAATTCTTTGGAAAGTCGCAGGTAAAAGTACTGATGAATATAAATATTGAATCGAAACAATATATCCGTAAAGATGCAAAAGTCAAAATCAGCTCAGATGGTTTAATCGGAAATAAAATTCTTGTAATTTATGGAGGAACTGCTGAAGCGCCTGAGATTGAAGAAGGCGATACGCTCTCAAACGAAAAAATGCTGACCACTGAAGATATTATGAATACTTTTCAGAAAAGTAATCTGAATATTCTTGCGGTTACAAACAAGCTTGCCAACGGAGAAGGATCGATTGGTAAATTACTGAACAACGATTCTATTTACAACAATATTGCAAGTACAACGAGGTCGCTTCAAGCTGCTTCTGCAAATGCAAAAAAACTTATTGCTTCTCTTTCTCATTTCAGTGAGAACCTGAATAAAAAAGGAGCGCTTGTAAATGATCTGGTAACGGATACTGTAATGTTCAATTCAATGAAAACTTCTGTTTTGCAATTGCGCAGTATTGCAGATACAGCTTCTGTTTTTGTAAATAATCTGAAAGATGCAAGCGCTAATCCGAAAAGTCCAGTAGGTGTTTTGTTGCACGACGAGAAAGCGGGGGCAGATTTAAAATCAACCATTATTAACCTGGAAAGCAGTTCGAAAAAACTTGACAAGGATCTGGAAGCCTTGCAGCATAATTTTTTACTGAGAAGATTTTTTAAGAAAGAAGAAAAAAAGAATAAAAAATAAATTTAAGCAAATTGAAAAAAGTAATTAAACGCATTGGTATTTTTCTCCTGATCTTAATGATTGTGGCGGTCGCCCTTTTATTCATTTTCAAAAAAAAGGTGATCGCGCATTTTATGCCGGATGTTGAACAAACGGGTGATATACAAATCAGAATTAAGAACGACACATCGTACGTAAGTTCTAAACTGATAGTAAAGAATAAAACATTTCTTAAGATACAGGTTGATACAATCCGCTACAAAATTTCGCTTTTCGGTAAAGCATATTTGAAGAATGAAGAATTTTTGGGAATGGTGTTACCTGCTTATGGAAACGATACGCTTGATTTTTCTTTAAAGATTCCTTATAAGAGAATTATAAAAGACATGAAAGCTGAAAGAAAAAAAGGAGACAGCGCCGCTTATTCCATTAACGTTTCACTTCAATACGTAACTCCATTTGGAAAAGCAGAATTTCCGCTCAACAAAAAAGCAAAACTAAAAATACCTCAGCCGCCTGATTTAAAAGTAGAAGAGATAAAATGGAAAAAAGTCAGGTTAAAATATTTACTTGCAGATGCACAGATAAGGATTGTAAATTATAATGACTTTAGTCTTACAATAAAAGATCTCAGTTATTTAATGAAAATTTCTGACCAGGGAAACCTGAAAGGAAAGTATAAAGAATCAATCACCATTAAACCAAAAGGAACAACGCTGATCACTCTTCCCATTGAGATCAAAGTGGCTAATTTCGGAAAAACTGTTTTTGAGATTCTCTTTAATAAAGACAAGTACAATTACACATTAACATTGGATGCAACTCTTGAGTCAACCGATTCACTTAAGCAATCTTTTCACATTGACCTGGTTACATCGGGAAAGATGGAATTGAAGAAATAGTTCTAATACCAATGAATCATGTAACTTATTCTGAAAGTTCTGTAACAATTTCATTTCAACTATCTTGACCTTTATGATGGCTGAATTCACTCATAAATTAAATTGTAAAGAAATGGTCCCACCCAACAAAATTAAATCTGATCCTGAAATACTGATTGCCGAAGTGATCATTCCGCCTGTAAATTCAGTTGTCCCGGAACATAAGGACTTAAAGAAAGATTCCGGAAATGAAATTTCGCTGATCTGCAAAACGGAAACTGAATTAAGGACTGCTATGGGCGCTCTTTGGGAAGAAAACATTATCTGGACACGCAATTTTAATCTATGCCTTGTTGATGAGATTGCAGGAAAAGAAATGGCATTGAAACGTCTGCATCAGAATCACGCAAACATAGGAACAATTATTAAACCCTATTTTGGAGAAAAAACCGCAAAGAAATTCACAAAACTTTTATCTGCGCATCTAAGCATTTCTGTTGAAATGATTGAAAAAGCCAAAGCAGGAAATTTAGAAGTGTTTGATGAATCGAATAAAAAATGGGACAAAAATTCCGACGACCTCTCTGAGCTTCTTTGCCTGATTAATCCTGAATGGAATTCAGATGAAATGAAAGGTACTATGAAAAAATATTTCAGACTTACTGTTCATGAGGCTAAACAACACATTAAAAAAAATCATGAGGCAGATATTGATGTTTACGACAGGATAAATAGTGAAATTAAGAAAATGGTAAACTCTCTTTCAGAAAGTATTGTACAACAATTTCCTGATAAGTTTAAAACGCAACTGCCAATTAATCCTGGCGACCTGGGCATTTGATCAGGTTTATACGAATTCTTTTTTTTCTCAGATAACAATGGCAACACATGCGGTTTAAGCATCTGACAGAGTATTTTCCTCATGTAAAATTTTAGCACGAAGCATGCGGCTTGCTTAAAATGCCTTCGTAACAAAAATTTGAAGGAGTAAACCAACAAAAACCGACTCACTCTTTCCTCTCTTAGCTACCTGTCATCCACTCTCGCTGAAAATACCCTATAAAATTCAGGTGCATTCATGGGATCAAGAGGGAAAGCCGGGGACTTTAAATTTTCTTCTTGCCACTCCCGACAAATTTGTCGGGATCGCAAATTACCGCAAATTTTCACGCGCAGATTTTTCTTTTTTCTAATTCCTTTCTAATCTGTGCATAAAATCTATCCCGATTTTTCATCTGGAGTGGAATCTGTGGCCTAAAACTGAAGTCAAATGGCAATA
>JACMLS010000032.1 GCA_014379485.1 Bacteroidia bacterium
GGATTTCGGGGCCCCATAAAAGAAGCTTCGACGCAAGGAGAAGATCGCTTTTATGGGCGAAATCCGCAGGCAAAAAAAATTCCGACGTAAGGAGGAAAAGGTAAAATGAAGCCTTGCTTTTTTGCTACTTTTTCAGCAAGGAAAAAGTAGGTGAGATTTTTTTTATGTATTCAAAAGCTCAAAATGTTTTTGAATAACAAATAATTGTTTTGAAATATCATATTACGTGAAAAACTGCTGTCAGTTGTAATGAGATTGCCGTTGCGAGACAAAACAACCATCCAAACCACCATTTTATTGAGATGCCACACTTTTTTACACTGAAAAAATACATTGGTATCATCAGTATTACCGCAATCATTATAGAAAAAAGAAAAAAGTTGCCTGCGCTGAATTTAAAAAAAAGTCTGCCGGCACAATACGGAATCAAAACAACAGACCCCATTAAACAGGTAAAACCTATGCGCCTGAAAAACTCCCATTTCTTTTCTTTGAGCAGAAAAAATCCTGCAATTAATTGAATTCCCCATTTTCCACCCGCAACGCCACATGACAAAAGCATTTGTTCGCGGCTAATATATAAAGGACAAACTTTAATAAACCACCATGTAATTGCGGTAGACAAAGTAAAATAAACAAAAGAAAGCGTAAGGTTTTTTTGATTCCCGTTCATAGAGTTTCAGTTTATATAATGTCAAATATAAAAGGAATATTTGTGATTTTATTTTCGACGAATAAATATTTCTATGTGCTCTATGTTTCTATGTGTTTAAAGAGAGTCGCAAATTCCCCAGGTAATCAAGTCCCTTCAATATCCTCGATCCGTACCAGCTAAACATTTCTCCGTCAACAATAAAAATTTTTGCGTTGGGACAAATTTCAGCAAATTCTTCAATGTGTTTTTCTTTGAAAGGGTAGGGCTCAGAGCTTAAAAAAATAATTTCGGGGTCTGCCTCTTTTAGTTGTTTGGCTGTAATTTCCGGATAGCGGGTGTTTTTATTTGTAAAACTTTCCTTAGAAAAACGAGAGTCGTCAAATGCATTTCCAAATAAAAAAAGTAACAGAAAAGAGTTTATGTAATTGTTTTCTCCCGCAGCCATATAAGGGTCTTTCCAAATAAAGTAAGCAACCCGCTTAAAACTTAATTCGCCACTAAATGGGTTAGGAAAAACCCGCTCAGATTTACTTTTTATTGCGTTCAATAATTGTGTTGCTTCTTTTTCTTTCGCAGTAATTCTGCCCACTTCCCTTATCATTGCCAATGCGTCTGTAAAATCATTAATATCACTCATCCAAACCGGATATTTTTTTTGCAGCAACTCAATATCCGCTCTTTCGTTTTCTTCTTTGTTACCAATAATTAAATCGGGTTTCAGCGCTTCAATTTTTTCAAAGTCAATTTTTTTTGTCCCTCCAATCCTTGTTTTACTTTTAAACATCTCATCCGGATGAATACAGAATTTTGTAATTCCCACCAGTTCATCTTTCAAACCTAAATCCCACAGCAATTCAGACTGAGAGGGCACCAGAGAAA
>JACMLS010000033.1 GCA_014379485.1 Bacteroidia bacterium
GATCTCTTTCGGTTCTTTTGCGGCTCTCATTAAATACAGTCTTGTTTTCTTCTTTTAAAAACCTTTTCTTTTCTTTTATTATAATGTTTTGCACCGGTTGTTTTGTGGTTTTATTGTTTTTAGCAGCTTCGTTTACAACATTTGCAAGTTCGTTTTCATTTTTATCAGCCTGTACATTTTCCTGTTTTTTTTCCTGCTGAGGTGTATTTACAGCCACCGCGGTTTCTTCTTTCTTTTGTACAGTAATGGATTTTTCAGGAGATTTTTTTTCGTTGTTGTTATGGTGCGAACGACTTGCGTAATAACCATTGTTGTAATGGCGTTTTACGAGGTCAAAAGAATTTTTGCAGCTGTTTAAAAATAGAATTGCCACAAGGACAAATAGCAATTTGATATAGTTTTTCATTTGTACTTTTTTTACAAAATTAAATTGAAATAGGACTAAAAAGCAAGAAATTCGTCCTAAATTGTTAACAGGCCACCCATGAAAGCTGAATTGGAAAAAAGCCCGCAAATCATTAGTTTTACGTGGTGTTAAAAACAAGGATAATAACAGGGTTAGCGCTTCTTCTTTTTTCTTGCGGAATTGTTTTCTGCCAGGAAAAAGGCAAAGAAAAAAAGCCCCAAAAAAAATCTGAATTCGACCTGCGCAATTACAAGCCAGAATCAAAAGACAAAGTGATCATAGAAGTAACCCATTGCGGCTGGTTGAATATGCCTAATGGTGTTAAGAACGATCTCACATCGCGCGGAGCAAATTTTTATTTGTATTTCGATCATCCTTTTGGCAAATCAAATTTTTCTTTTGCATGGGGTGGCGGAATTTCTTCGCACAATATAAGCGGTAACAGCAATGTTGTTTATGTTATAGATTCGCTGGGAAATGAAACAACAGTATTTGAACAGCGCTTACTGCCTTACCGGAAAAATGTAATTGGCGCAAAGATCCTTGAAGTGCCGCTCGAAATTCGTTTCAGAACAAGAAGAGACCGTTCATTTAAAATTTCACTGGGTATAAAGGGCGGATTTACTGTCCAGAATTTCAGGAAAATTTTTGATGTAGACGGCAAAAGAAAATATTACGACATTCATAACTACAATCCATGGCGCTACGGAATTACTTTCAGAATCGGGTACGAGCAAATTTACCTGTGCGGATTTTATTCTTTAAGCCAGGTCATCCAGAAAGATAAAGGTTCACAGGGAATAATTCCTTACTCTATAGGAATCGGAATCACACCATGGTAAACGCAACAACAATTTATTACAAGCAATTACAATAAATTTCCATCAATAACATTTCCTTTGTTCGAAGACGTTAAAATAATTGAAGCACTCAGCCGCGAAAGAAAAAAAATTCGTGGCAAAGAAGAGGTATTGATAGAAGAAGTAAATAAAATTCTCAGCGACGAACTCTTTACAGAAAAAAACATTCTCAAAAATCTTAAAACCTATAACCAGACCTTTGACTTGCTTGATGAAGAAACGCTTGATAAATCTAAAATTTACGGGCTAAAAGAAATAAAAAACATCTGCATCCGTTACAAGCTTCGTTTTTTAGATAGCCAGGTATATAAGGGCGAATTTCCTTCTGAAGCAATTTTTTCCATTAAAGAACTTTCAAAAGAACAACGCAGAACTTTCAGGAATTTTAAGATTCTGGGTCCGTATGAAAGTTTCAAAAATAAAAACAACACCTCAGATCCTATACTTTTTGCAGAAACCAATTACGGAAATTTTTACCTCATTCATCATTGGGACAATAAAGTAAAATGGTATAAAAAAATTACTGCTTTTCCTTTAAGGAGAATTGAAACTTTGCTTAGTACAATTTGCATGGTTTCAATGATCTTTACAGTTTCATTGCCCAATAAATTACTGGTTACTTCTTCGCAATTCAGTTTCTGGGGTCTGCACCGCTTTGCCTGTTTTTTTCACCTGCTTATTTTTTTTACCGGTCTTACTGTTTATATGCTCTTTGCTTTTAATAAAAATTTTTCGAGCAGTAACTGGGATGAGAATAAGATCTAGGGCTTTCAGTTGCCACAGATTTCACTGATTACACAGATGAATCAATGTGCAGTCTGTGGCAAACCTTTTTGCTGACAAATTTTTAAGAATAAGAATTGTGCAGAGATTTAGTGTTAATTTCGCTTTTTAGTTTTCAATATGAAAGTCAATTCAGTCATATACTTCTTTAGTCTGATCTTTCTTCTTTTATTTTACTCTTGCGCAAATGAAACATCCGATTTCAAAACCGAAATTCTTTCAACTGAAACGCAGGACGAGCAGAATTTTCAGGACGAACTAAAGGCTGCTTACGATAGCAACAAAGTAGAGGGCTGTTTTGCTTTTCTTAATGACCAAGATAATAAATGGCAAATGCATAATCCTGCCTCCTGCGCTATTCCACGTATTCCTGCCTCCACGTTTAAAATTTTCAATTCGCTTGTTTCGCTCGAGTTCAGGGTGGTGAAAGATGAGAATGAAATTTTAAAATGGGATGGTGTAAAGAGAAGAGTGGATGCATGGAACGCAGATAGCGATATGAAAACCGCCATGAAAAATTCTACCTTATGGTTTTATCAGGAAATGGCAAGGCGGGTGGGGAAAGAAAAAATGAAAAAAATGATGGATGCCTGTAACTACGGCAACGCAGATACAAGTGGTGCAATAGACAAATTCTGGTTAACAGGCGGATTAAAAATTTCTGCAGTTGAACAAATTAATTTTCTGAAAAAATTGCAGGAAGAAAAACTTCCTTTCTCAAAAAATACCATGCAAACGGTTAAGAAAATGATGATCAACGAAGAAAGCCCCACATACGTTTTACGTGGAAAAACCGGTTGGGCCATTGGTGAGTCTGAACAGGTTGGCTGGTATGTTGGTTATCTTCAGAAAGGAAAAAACAATTATTACTTTGCTAATTGTGTAAGATGTACAGATACTTTGAATGATAAATTTGGCTCCTGCAGAAAGGAAATTGCTAAAAATGTTTTAAAAAAATTAAGATTACTTTAAATAGTTAACGGTTGTAAGTTGTCAGTTAAAAGTTGAATAACGAACACCTTTAATTCAGAACAAATAACTATTAACTTGCAACAGATAACCAATTACTAACCACCCAGAAATGAAAACAGATATCCTCGCCTTCGGTGTCCATCCTGACGATGTTGAACTTAGTTGCTCGGGCACACTCATTAAACACATAGAGCTTGGTAAAACCGTGGGCATTATTGATCTTACGCAAGGCGAATTGGGAACGCGTGGCACTGCAGAGATCCGCATGAAAGAAGCAGCTGCGGCAAAAAAAATTATGGGCGTTACGTACAGAGAAAACCTGAACATGGCCGACGGATTTTTTCTGAACGACGCCGACCATCAGTTAAAAATTATTGAAGTGATCAGAAAATACCAGCCCGAAATTGTTATTTGTAATGCAATAGAAGATCGCCACCCCGATCACGGCCGCTCATCTAAATTAGTTTCTGAAGCTTGTTTTTATTCGGGTCTCACCAAAATAGAAAGTTTTTTTAACGATAAGCTTCAGCACGCCTGGCGCCCAAAAGCCGTTTACCATTATATACAAGACCGTTTCATTCACCCCGATTTCGTTGTGGATGTTTCAGCACAGGCAGAAAAAAAGCGTGAGGCGATAATGGCGTATTCTTCTCAGTTCTACGATCCAAAATCAAACGAACCTGAAACGCCTATTTCCTCTAAAGAATTTTTAGAAACACTTTACTCTAAAATGTCTTTATGGGGAAGAGCGATCAACGTAAAGTATGCTGAGGGTTTTACGGTTGAGAGGTATTTGGGGGTTGAGAATTTGTTTGATTTGAAGTAACGCATTTTTCAACCACAATAGAAACAATAGAACACAGTAGAGAATTGATCATGAGCGATGAAGAAATAATAAATATTGTTGAAACAGAATTTAAGGAGAAAACTTTAAAACTGACTCAACAATATCTTGATAGCCATAGTCCTGTTTATGTTGGCGAAAAATTAAAAGTTGAACGAATTGATCGGGATAGAGGAGATGAGTACGTTACGGTTTATGTACCGATCGAGGCCCAAGAGTTTTATTACGCTGTCGTAGTTGATAAGCAAAAAAAGGAATTTAGAGGTATATATTCCGAATCAAGATATAGGATTTATTTTAGAGCCACATCAGATGAATTATCTGAAACAGATTTAATCTCAATGACCTCGCTAAAACCTACAAAGAGTTGGAACAAAGGGAGCTTAAGGGACAATGGAAAAACCAATCATATTTTCAGCATGATCAAATTCATGCCTTTTAATGAACCGGATGAATTTGAGACGAAACTAAATCATTTACTTGACTTCCTTGAAACGGATAGAGAAGGAATAAAAAAACTTGTAGAAAAAGCGAACGGATATATTCAGGTGGCTATTGATATGCATAAAGCAAGCGGAAGAGGATTTGGCTTAGAGAAAGAAACTGTTGAGCGAATGAATAAAATGAATTTAGGAATTGATTTCGATATTTATTTGTTTGGAAATGATCTATCCTGAAAAGCTACCGTTCCTGGTTTTCAAAATTCTTCTCATCTAAATTAATTCGAACTATTTCCAATTTGGAAATAGTTGCTTTTCTTCAGTATGTTCCAAAATGGAACTAACTGAATTTTCTTCTAATTCCTTTGTTTCAAAGATTTTAAGCAAATGTTTGGTAATTGCAGGCCTTTTTACGTTAAATAGCATGGCCATTGCTTTTTGGGTTAACCAAAAAGTTCCATTCTCAAAAACAACCTCAACTTTTATATTGCC
>JACMLS010000306.1 GCA_014379485.1 Bacteroidia bacterium
ACCGGGAGTTACTTCTCCGATCTCCATGAAATCCTCGAACATCGCAACTACCGCGTCATTCAGGCTCACAACATTTTCGTATTCATAAAGAATATCCAGGGAAACCAGTTTCCGGTATTGTTCTTCGGAAATATCATCACGTCCCAATAATTCGTTTACGGTGATATGGTCACGTTGTCCGAATAGTAATTCCACTACACCACGATTGTGGTATAGATTTGATAGCAAATCTTTTACATTAACCTGTAAACTCATTAATTAGTGCTTGTTTAACACCTAAAAATACGAAGGCTTTATAGCCCAATGAATTCGGGTTATTAACAAAAAACAGGGTAATTAACGAAATAACAACTCTCTGTTTTGTAAGTGCCTGATAAATAGCTTTTTTAGTGTTAATTAGACGTTGATAACGGGAATTTATACCTGCGATTTATGGACCGGAATTCAAAATCTGAGGAATTCTCTTACAACCTATGCAGTAAAAAAAATAATACATTTGCCTATGCTATTTTCCAAACAAAATATTCCTTTAAATAAAACCGGACTCTTTTCCTCATTTTTTAAAGATTATATTTCTCAATCAGAAAAAGTAAAACCATTTTATTCAGATCACATTCACAAAAAAGATTTTGCTACTTATTTAGAAAAAAATCCGTTTAAGGATTTAAACAGAACACAATTAGTAAAATCATTACAAAAACAATCTGCGGCTGTTGATAACACTTCTGCTGCTTCCGCAGCTAATATTGGCTTTCTGAAAAGCATAACGACCTTTACAGTAACCACAGGACATCAGTTATGTTTGTTTACGGGCCCATTGTATTTTATTTATAAGATCGTCAGCGCTATTAATTTATGTAAAACGCTGAAAGAAAATTTTCCTGATAAAAATTTTGTGCCAGTTTACTGGATGGCCAGTGAGGATCATGATTTTGAAGAAATAAATCATGTGAATGTGTTCGGAAAAAAAATTACCTGGAACAGTTCACAAAAAGGAAGTGTTGGAGAATTCAGTACAGAAGGCTTACAAGAAGTAATCACTGAACTGCAAACGATCTTAGGCGATAATGAAAAATCAAATGAACTCATTCAGTTATTTGAAAAAGCATATACTCAACGTCATAATTTAACAGATGCTACACGCTATCTGGTAAATGAACTGTTTGGCGAATATGGGATAGTAATTTTGGATGGTAATGATCCGGAATTAAAACAATTATTTAAAGAAGAATTTAAAAAAGATATTTTTGAAAATACACCTTTTACTGTGGTCAACAAAACAATTGATGAGTTAAAGAAAAATTATTCGGCCCAGGTCACACCAAGAGAAATAAATGTTTTTTATAAAGACAAAGGAATACGTGAACGCATTGAAAAACAAGGCGAGCGTTTTGTTGTTTTAAATACGGAAATTAGTTTTTCAAAAGAAGAACTTGAAAATATTATTGAAAATAGCCCGGAAAAATTAAGTCCGAATGTTGTACTGAGACCGTTATATCAACAAATGATCCTTCCAAATATTGCTTATGTTGGCGGTCCCGGAGAATTGGCATACTGGCTGGAATACAAAACGCTGTTTGAATTTTTCAAAATTTCTTTTCCTATCTTAATGCCCCGTAATTTTGTAATGCTGTTTGATAAAAGCACTCAACAAAAAATTCAAAAACTGAATTTGAGCGTTGACGATACATTCAGGGATGGTGAAGTGCTGGTAAAAGAATTGATCAAAGTACAGCATGATGACATTAACCTGGAAGAAGTTAAAACACAAATGGCTTCCCTGTATGGTTCCGTATTAGAAACGGTGTCTGCTATTGATAAATCATTGATTGGTACTGCTGAAGCAGAAAAACAAAAAGCCATTAATGGTTTAATTGCTATTGAACAAAAAATAAACAGATCTTTAAAACAAAAATCCGAAACGGACATTAACCAAATCTGGGCCCTCAAAGAAAAACTATTTCCTAAAAATAGTCCGCAAGAGCGAACAGATAATTTCAGTATGTATTATTCAAAATACGGAAAAGAATTTATTGACAGCCTTGTATCTGAATTGACATACGATTTAGAAAAATTTGAGTATACCTTGTTAAAAGAGATTTAAGATTCTACAGATCTTCTTCTGCAACCTCTTTGCCCCTGATATTTCTCCAGAGAGAAACAATTTGTTTTCTGAAAATGAATGCAATCAGTAAATAAGGCACAGCCATTAAATATAAAATACCTGTATTCAATCCGCCTGCCACCGAATTTTTTTGTCCCTGGCTGCTTTCAACAGAAGCTTTACACATAGCGCATTGAGCTTCTGCAATTTCCGGCAATAGTATTAATAACAGTATAATGGCGAATATGAAGGAGTGTTTTTTCACTGTCCAAAGATACTTCTTTTTTCAACACAGAGGTTTAGAGAAAAAGAGTTCACTGAGATTTTAAAAAATATTCAAGCCAATTCTCTGTGTGCTCATAAAACTCTTTAACTCTGTGTTGAGATTGCACTCTATTTCAACATGATCACTGCCCACATTCTTCCCGTTTTTCCATGGTCCCTTCGGTAAGAAAAGAAATCAGGTTCAGTTGTACACCGGTTCATGCTCCAGATATGTTGTTTTAAAATACCATTTTCTTCAGCGACAAACTGATTCGCTTTCAAAAGATCCAATTGGCGGTTGCTCCAGCAAAACTCAGGAAAATGATGATCTCTGAACTGTTGAATTACCTCATCGCTCACTTCATAATTCTCTCCACAAATACCTTGTCCAATGGCCATTTTAATAGATTGTTTTTCAGCACCCAACGTCACCATTTCCTCGATCGTATTTTTAACAATTCTTCCTAATGTCCCTTTCCAGCCACAATGCGCCGCACCAATCACTTTGTTTTTATCATCGTAAAATAAAACAGGATAGCAATCGGCTGCTCCAACTGCAATAGCAAGATTCAGTTGATTGGTCACTAATGCATCGCCGATTTGTTTTCCAGGTAATCCCTGGCATACTATATTACTATGAATTTGATTTAAATACGATACCTGCTGCATTTCAATACCCAGACCCCCTAATGCTCGTCTTCTATTCTCTTCAATATTTTCAGGCAAGTCTTCGGTTCCTCCCAGGTTCAAACTCGTAAAAGGTTCAGGCGAAACACCTCCGTGACGTGTTGAAAAACCATGAATCGTGTTAATATTAGGGCTATTTATCCAGTACATTTTTGTAGCATTTTCCTATAAAAATAGTAAATTAGCTCTTTAAAAATTAACTTATTTAATACCTATACTTTTGACTTTCAACGATTTTAATTTCGATCAATCATTAATAGATGGTTTGCAGTCCATGGGCTACAAATTACCTACTCCCATTCAGCAACAAGCCATTCCTGTTATCCAGGCTGGTAAGGACCTTATAGCCTGCGCACAAACTGGAACAGGAAAAACAGCAGCTTTTGTATTACCAATTCTGGATAAAATTCTCAAAACCAAAAAAGGCGGCATCAACACACTCATCATTGCACCTACCCGTGAACTGGTTTTACAAATCGACCAGCAAATTGAAGGCATGGCTTATTTCTGTGGCGTTAGTTCCATCGGAATTTACGGCGGTAATGATGGCATTGCATGGGGAAGGCAGGCCAGCGCATTGAAAGAAGGGGTTGATATTGTGATCGCTACACCCGGCCGTTTAATTGCTTTATTACAATCCGGTGATGTCAAGTTTGATACGATTGAACATTTGATTTTGGATGAAGCGGATCGTATGTTGGATATGGGTTTTGCCGACGATATTAAAACCATCTTAAAATATGTTCCTGAGAAAAGGCAAACAGTAATGTTCTCTGCAACGATGGCTCCAAAGATCAGAGTGCTGGCCGGGCATTTATTGCAAAACCCGGAGTCAATCAACATTGCTATTTCCAAACCGGCAGCCGGTATCGTACAACAGGCGTATGTGGTTTACGAAAATCAAAAAGAAAAATTATTGAAAGAGATCTTAAAAAATGAAGATTTTTCTTCCATCATTGTTTTTTCATCCACCAAAGAAAAAGTAAAAGACCTTGCCCATACATTTAAAACATTAAAATATTCTGTCCAGGGATTTTCTTCGGATCTCGAACAAACCGAGCGTGAAGAAATTATGAGGAATTTTAAAGCACGTAAATTGCGTATTTTAATTGGTACTGATATTTTATCCCGTGGTATTGATGTAGATGGAATTAGTTTAGTGGTGAATTATGATGCGCCGCCGGATCCGGAAGATTACATTCACCGTATTGGGAGAACAGCCCGTGCCGAAAAAGCAGGAGTGGCAATCACCTTTATAAATGAAAAAGATCAGCCACGTTTTGCACAAATTGAAGCCCTGATGGGAATTGATGTGGTTAAAATGCCAATCCCGGAAGAATTTGGGAAAGGCCCGGAATATAACCCTGATGCAGCCAAGAAAAAATTCGATGGGCCAAGACCATTTAATAATAAAGGTGGCGGCGCAAAATCTGGAATTAAAAAACCTTTTCACAGACCTAAAAAAGCATAGTAATTTAGGCAAACTGTTTATTTAAAACATTAAAAAAAATGAATACTTCCTCAACAGTCTTAGAGATTAAACCAATAGATACGACGATGAACTCGAAAATAACTTTACTGGAACAAAAACAAGCAGAAGCCCTTTTAGGAGGTGGTCAAAAACGTATTGATGCCCAACATAAAAAAGGAAAATTAACTGCCCGTGAACGCCTGCACTTTTTACTGGACGAAGGAAGCTTTGAAGAGATCGGGATGATGGTAACGCACCGTAGTAAAGATTTCGGACTGGAAAAAGAACAATATTTAGGTGATGGTGTGGTGACGGGTTATGGAACTGTTCACGGAAGATTAGTTTATGTGTTCTCCCAGGATTTTACTGTTTTCGGAGGGTCCCTATCTGAAACACACGCTGAAAAAATATGCAAGGTAATGGACCTGGCCATGAAAAACGGCGCGCCATTTATTGGCTTAAATGATAGCGGCGGGGCAAGGATTCAGGAAGGCGTGGTATCGT
>JACMLS010000307.1 GCA_014379485.1 Bacteroidia bacterium
AAAGAATTTCAGCATCCTGAAAATGATTCCGCATCTCTGTTTCAAAGCCGGTTTCAGAATTAAAATTCCTCAATGCTTTCAAAATCATTTTATGCAAATAATTTTTTGTTACGTGCAATTGCTTAACAAAAACCTCTTTCTTAAATGCTTTCTGAATTTTTTCGTCGTCCGGCTCTTTCGCTTTTTCAATAAAATCAAAAAGCTTCAAATAATTATTCTTCTCCCCTATTTCATGCAAACCCGCATACAAACGCACATACCGCTTCTCACTCTTACTAAGCGATTGTACAAGCTCAAACAAATGGCTCTCCTTTGACATAGCACGAATGTACAAAAATTAAAAGCTGCCACAGATTGCAGACAATTCAGTTCAATCCATCCACAAAAATGTGTAAATTCGCTGCAAGGATCAGGCGCTTTCGGTTACAGAAGAAAATTATTTAAAAGGAATTTACAAGCTTTCTTTTTTTGAAACAGGAAAAGTGAGCAACAATTCTATTGCCTCTCTTTTAAATGTAAACCCGGCTTCTGTTTTAGAGATGCTGAGAAAACTAGAGAAGAAAAAATTAATTATTTACGATAAAGTAAAAGGGGCCAGATTAACAGCAAGCGGAAAACAAATTGCTGTTTACACCATTCGCAAACACCGTTTGTGGGAAGTTTTTTTGGCAGAAAAATTAGGCTTTGGCTGGGAAGAAATACACAACATTGCCGAGCAGATGGAACACATACAAAGTGCAGAACTGGTAGAACGCCTCGACAAGTTTTTAAACTTTCCGAAATTTGATCCGCACGGAGATCCGATTCCCGATCCGCAAGGCAGATTTAATTTGCAGGAAGGAATTTCGCTTGCAGATGCGCAGCTTGGTAAAGAGTATAAAATTACCGGCGTTAAAGATCACCAGGACGAATTTTTAAAATTCCTTTCGCGCTCCGGACTTGGATTGGGAATAAAAATAAAAGTTGCTGGCATTGAGGCTTACGACGATTCTCTACGGGTTTCGATAGAAGGAAAAAAAGAGATCACCATTTCACGCAAAGTAGCCCAAAACCTCGTTGTAAAAAAAATTCAGCGCTGAGAACATGCCACAGATTGCGCAGATTACCACAGATTTTTTTCGCAGATTAACTCAAAAAAAATCTGCGCCTTCAATCTGTCCCGATATTTTATCGGGATGCAATCTGTGGCAAAAATTTATAGTAATTAATTTCTGAAAATGCTCAAGCGTTTACTCTACTGGTTTCTCGGATTCAACCTCACCATTTTTATTTTCTTTGAAATATTTTATTTTTTGACTGTACTCTGCTCCTACCCCATCGGATTTGGCTTTACAGTAATAGGTTATCTATTAAATATTTTCGGAATTTTTGTTTTGGCCACAGCTGCCGGAATGATGCTGGCCATGCTTAAGAAAAAAGAAAATTTAAATTTCTGGAAACTACTTTTGTTTTTAATTCTTTCTTTTTTCCTTCAGCAAATTGTTTTTTACTTTCAGTTCAAGGGCGATTGGGGCTACATCGCTTTTATTTCTCTTCCCACTTTAGTTCTTACGATTCCCGCATATTTTGTGGGGGTACGGAAGTTGGTTTAATATCAGCTTTTTTTCTACCACAATAGAAACAATAGACCACATAGAATAATTTCTCTATTGTGTTCTATGTTTCTATTGTGGTTTTTTAATGAACCATTCCCTTCTCTTTCAAATACGTTCCGATATGCCTTTCTCTCTTTGGCGGATAAGCATCAGCAAACGCAATCATAATTCCGGTCTCTTCTACATTTCCAAACCCGGGATTTCCTGCGGTTCCAAAAGTGCGCATGATGGGTGAAGTGTTCATGTAAGTATTTACAAGCGGCGGAATATTTTCTCCGCGCTCACGCACTAATTTATTTAGTACAGCGTGTCCCTCTTTATAATCCAATCCTTTTAATTTTTCAAGAAAAGGTTTTACGTCTGTTGTATAATTTATAGGGTGAATGGGCCACACCAGATTATCTTTATCAGGAAAATAATAATGCATAAAAGAAATGATCATATCGCGCGCTTCCTTATCAAAATCTGAATACATAGTTACTTTTCCGTAATAGTATTTCTGATCAGGATTGTCAACTACTACTGCGCCCAATCCATCCCACAAATTATCTAAGGTAAATAATCCTTTACGCACAGTTTCACTTGGCTGATATGCAGGTTGCACCCACGATCTTCCCAACTCAATTGTTACTGGTAAAAATTCTTTGTAAAATCTTTCAGAAAACTCAAATAACTCAGTGGTTGCAACAATTACTTTTCCGTTTCTGAATTCTGCATCTTTCAATTTTATAAAACGATAAGCGCCAACAATTTCCTGGTCTGCAGGATCCCAAACCAATAATTGTTTATAAGGATGCTCGCTCGTATCAAAATCATCTATGTCAAAACTTTTTCCGGTTCCACCACCTGCATGGCGAAAAGTAATTTCGCGCAGCCTTCCAATTTCCATCATTACATTGGGAGAATCGTGATGCGTTACAATGTAAATTTCGTTCTGAGCTTTATTGGTTTTTCGCACCCGCCCAACGGCCTGCAATTCTTTTATAAGAAGCTCTTTGCTGACTGGTTCAATTATTTTTTCCATTCCAATTTTCAGTTGATACGCGTAAAGATAAAAAAATCACCGGAGATATAAGAGATTGAGATATAAGATATAAGACTAGGTTTGTTAGGGTTTTCCGACGTAGAGCCTCGTGCACCTCCCGATAGCTATCGGGACTTATATCTCCATGTCTTATATCTTATATCAGGTGGGAATTCCAGCGCAAAAATTCTCTTACGACGAAGCAACTTTAGCCGGTTCTCCTTTCAAGAAATCACCGAACGTCAAATCTGTATTCGCTTTCATCTGGTAAACAAACTTTTTAACCACCTGCGCCCATTCAATGTGTGTGCGCGATTTGTCAAAAGTTTCGTATGGAATTGGTTTTCCGAAATACACTTTAATTGTTTTTCCTTTTTGTTTTACCATTTCATCAGCAAGGTAAAACATTTCTATATTGGCTTTAAATCCCAAACGCTTTCTCCACAGAGCAAGGTTGTAAAAAAATTTAGAGTTGTGCCCGTCAACAAAAGTGGGAACAATGTCTTTTTTATATTCAATTGCTTTTGATATAAAACTTTTTTTCCATTCAAGATCTTCAATTTTTCCTTTTTGTTTTCTGCTTACAAGCCCGGCCGGAAAAATAAGCACGCACTCATCAGAAGAATAAACCGAATCAATAATTTTAATTGCGTCTTTTGTATTAGTGCCCACCTTATTTACCGCAACAAATAAACTTCCAAAATTTTTAAAACCGGTTAAAATATCATTCACCAAAAAACGAATATCTTTTCTTATGGTACCAACCGCTTTTATAAGAGCCATCCCGTCCAAACCTCCTAGCGGATGATTACTCGCAATAATAATTCCACCACTTTTTGCAACGTGCTCAATGCCCGTCCACGCAGTATTCACTCCTAAATATTCCAGCGCAACATCAGTAAACTCCAAATGATACAAATGCTTGTACTTTGCAATTCCTGTATTCATAAAATCCTGATGAAGCGTTCTCTTAATGTAATTGATAAGAAAGTGCGGAAGCCATTTATACAAACGAGGGTTCCTTGCTTTTAAAACCGCTTCAATATCTATGAACTTATCTGACTTCTCTACCATTTTCGGAGGCGAATTTACTAATTAATGATGAACGCGTTTGACACGGAGACACAGAGGATCGGAGTTACATGGAATTTTTTCTTTTGAATCAGGAATTTTGATAATGAAATTGATTTTGGGTGGAAGTGTGGAAAAATGGAAGATTGGAATCCACCTTCCCATTCTTCCAACCTTCCAAACTTCCATCCAACTGTAAACTCCCCCCTTTTCTCCGTGAAACTCCGCACCTCCGTTCCTCCGTGCCAAATTTGCCGCTCAAATCCTCTCAATCTCAATACTGGCGGGGCTTTCAGCGTCTTTTTTCGCATTTTTCCTTATAAAATTTTCTTACTTGTTTGGTTAAAAATCAACAAGTTTTCAACAAAAGTGGTAAAAAATGGGTGAAAGTGGTAAAAAGTGGGGTTTTTTGTATATTTTTGCACGTAATTAATTGTAACTCAGTGATGACAAGCCTGATAGGTGAATTTGAATGCAAAGTGGACTCAAAATTCCGCTTCATGTTCCCTGTCAGCCTGCGAAAACAACTGGGCGAACTTTTCGACAAAGGTTTTGTAGTGAATCGGAATTTGCACCAGAAATGTTTAACCCTTTACACTGTAGATGAGTGGGCAAGACAAAATAAAAAACTGGGAAAACTGAATCGCTTTGTAAAAAGTAATGACATACTGATCAGAAAAATAACGGGCGGGGCAACGCAGGTTGAAGCAGATAATACGGGAAGAATTTTATTGCCGCGCACACTTGCGGAACATGCCGATATAAAAACGGATGTAAAAATTTTAGGAAGCAATAATGTAATTGAGATCTGGGACAAAAAAGCGTACGATGATTTTATGGCGCAGGATCTGAACATTGAAAAATTAGCTGAAGATGTTTTTGGTAATACAGATTTTAATACTGATGATGAATAGATGTATCATCAGCCCGTTCTTTTACAAGCCTGTTTAGATGGTCTTCAGATAAAAAAAGAAGGAAAATATGTCGACGCTACATTTGGCGGAGGCGGACATTCCAAAGAAATTCTGAAAAGCCTTGGTGAAAAAGGAAAACTTTTTGCTTTTGACCAGGACCCAGATGCTGCAGAAAATGTGGTGGATGATAAACGATTAATATTTATCCCGCAAAATTTTCGCCACCTCAAAAATTTTCTCAGAATGTATGGAGAAGAAAAAGTAGATGGCATACTTGCAGATCTCGGTGTTTCATCGCACCAGTTCAATTCTGCAGAAAGAGGATTTTCTATTCGCTTTGATGCAGACCTGGATATGCGGATGGACAAAAGCGGAAAACTGAACGCAGCAAAAATTCTGAACGAATACTCAGAAAATGATTTGCGCAGAATGTTCAGAGAGTACGGAGAAATTGAAAATGCCGGCAAAGTAGCAAGAGCAATTGTTGTTAAACGTTCTGAAAAGAAAATTGAAACAACGCAGGAGCTTAAAGAAATGCTGAAGCCATTGATTTTTAAGAAGGATAAAGAACACCAGTACCAGGCCAGAATTTTTCAGGCATTAAGAATTGAGGTGAACGATGAGATGGGAGCGCTGAAAGAATTTTTAGAACAGTGTTTGGAAGTTTTGAAACCGGGAGGAAGATTAGTGATCATGAGTTATCACTCTTTAGAAGACAGGTTGGTAAAAAATTTAATGCGGGGCGGTGATACAGGAGGAGAAATAGAAAAAGATTTTTTTGGGAATATAAACAGACCATTTAAACTAATTACAAAAAAACCAATTGAACCTGACGAGCAGGAAATATTACAAAACAGCAGAAGCCGGAGTGCGCGGCTTCGCATTGCGGAGAAAATTTAAAACATGGCAAACAGATTTAAGGAGGTAAAAGAGATCAGGCCCACACCTGAAATCGAAAAAGAAACACCAACAGCTCAGCCAGAGCAGAAAACCTCCACCCCCAAACGCAAAGGGGGCCTGGCCAAATCCCTCACCGCTGTATTTGGCGGAAAATTTCTTGGAACAGACTCAATCATCAAACAAATTCCATTCATTTTCTTCATTTCTTTCATTGCACTTTTTTATATCGCTAACGGATATTGGGCAGACGATAAAATAAGACAGCTCAACAAAATTACCAATGAAATAAAAGAAATGCGCAGCGAACAGGCTTCTGTAAACTCAGAACTTAAAAACGTAAGTAACGAGCACGAAGTAGAACTGGCTGCAAATAAACTTGGCCTGCAATGCATCCGCACACCCAACATGAAAATATTAGTTACAGATTCAGCAACCTATAAAACAATACATCCTGGAAACTAAAAAAAACATACTGACCCGTTCGTACCTGGTGTACATAGGCATGTGCGTTTTTGCCATAGCTATTATCTGGAAAATTGTGAACTTACAATTTGTGGAAGGAGACTACTGGCGCCAAAAAGCACGCAGTATGGGCGTACGCGAATTTGAAATTTCTGCCGTGCGCGGAAATATTTATGATGTAAACGGAAACTTACTTGCCACTTCTCTTCCTTATTATGAAGTAGCAATGGACGTTACAGTTCCATCTTCAGAAGACTTTGCCGAAAAAGCA
>JACMLS010000308.1 GCA_014379485.1 Bacteroidia bacterium
ATCCCTTACTTTTTCATTTTTTGGGTGGGGTCTGGATAAAAATATTCGGCACTTCAACATACAGTCTTCACAGTTTTGCCTTAACAATTTCTGTTACATTTTTATTTTCGCTGCTCTATATCGGAAAAAAAATGGTCGGCAATTTTTTTGGTTTTTGTTTAATGCTTTTGGTGGCCAGCCAGGATCTTTTTTTCGGGCAGGCTTCAATGGTTTTACCCGAAGTTTTTTTAGCGCTTGGGGTTATATGGTCGTTTTATTTTTTCGCTAAAGACAAAACAGTCCACTATATAATTTTTTCTTCACTCCTCGTGCTCGTCAAAGAACAGGGAGCATTGCTCATCTTTTCTTTTTGTCTTTGGAGAGTTCTTGAAAAAATATCTGGCGCCGGTTTAAAATCACTGTTCACTAAAGAGTTTATTCTCAAATTATTTTATACAGCTTCTCCCGTTCTTATATTGTTTTTGTTTTTGGGAATTCAAAAACTGCAAAGGGGATATGTTTTTTTTCCATCTCATATTGATATGATAAAGATGGAATGGAGTTACATGGTCTGGAATTTCAGGCTTATCATGGATATTCTGTTTCTTCAGACCGGAAAAGAAACATGGGCTTATCTTTTTTTAATTGTTTTTCTATTTTTCAGCAAAAAAATACTTTTCTGGCGGCGCTTGCTGGTGGTGTTTTTTCTTTACACCACTTTAAAACTTTCTTTTAATGAGTGGGACAAGCCTCTATGGTTTTCGCTTCCTTTTGGCATTATTGCTATTTGTTTTATCATTTACCAGTTGCAGCTCACCAGGTCTGTTTACCCCAAGCAAGGGCGTGTTGCAGACCCCCGCGGCTCTATTCTTGTTTTTATAATTGTATTTTGCGTTTTTGCCTCTTTCAATTTTTTTTGCAACAGGTATTTATTATGCCTGTTTCCGCTTGTTCTGTTTTATTTTTTGTATGAGATATTTAAAGCTTTTGAAAAAGAAAAAGCGGTTCTTTTTATTCTTATTCCGGCTATGATTTTCTTTTCGGCCTTTAAAACCTTAAAAAACGAAACCGTGAGCGATTGCAGTGCATATTATACGGACGGGGTAAAAATTCAGATGGAACTTATAAAGTTTGCCGGAGATCATGAATTCTGGAATAAGAAAATTCTTGTTTCATTTGTAATGGTTTCTAATATGACAGACCCCGCAGTTGGTTTTCTCAACGGAAAAGGATATTTCCCCAATGTAGGATGCGAGGTTGACACTACAAATATTCCGGAAGTTATTCTGTTTACCAATTTTGATGGCAGTGCAGGCATTAATAATATGCTGGCCACAGGTAAATATGAGCCGGTTCAATACTATAAACACGGCCTGGCAGAAGGCACCGTTTTTATTCTGAAAAACCCGGTTTCCCGTTAAACATAAATTATTACATTTGATTTCCGGTTTTGCAGGAGAAATAGTTTTTTTGAGGGGGGTGAGAATTTAAAATTGAAGATCTATTTCATCTCATTATTCAGGAACAAACTATTTACTGATGAAAAAAACCACCCTTACAACACTCTTTGCGTGTATTACCGTTTTCTTGCTTGCGCAGGATAAAATGAATACCAAAAAATG
>JACMLS010000034.1 GCA_014379485.1 Bacteroidia bacterium
ATAACGAACTTCTTTTGCCACAGATCACACGGATTACCACAGATTAAAGGTGCAGATTTTTTCTTTTTAATCTATGAGCATAAATCTGTGTGAGCAGTGCTAATTGTTTGTACCATCCTACCAACTTGTCGGGACTCGGATTACTACAGATTAAAGACGCAGATTTTTTTTAGGAATCTGTGAAAACAAATCTGCGTAAATCTGTGAAATCTGTGGCAATTTTTCATTAGTTTTGCGCATGCAGGAAAGTATTTTAATTCTCGATTTTGGTTCGCAGTACACGCAATTAATAGCGCGCAGGGTAAGAGAGCTGAATGTGTATTGCGAGATCCATCCTTACAACAAAATTCCGGAGATCACTCCAAACATAAAAGGTGTAATTCTTTCAGGTAGTCCGCACAGTGTGCGCGAGAAAGATGCACCTTTTCCGGAACTTAAAGATATAAAAGGTAAAATGCCTTTGCTTGGTGTGTGTTACGGAGCGCAGTTGCTGGCCCATTTTTTTGGTGGCGAAGTTGCCAAGTCAGATCACCGTGAATACGGGCGTGCATTGCTCGATTTTGTAAACGATAAGAACGAATTATTTAAAAATATTTCTTTAGGAAGCCAGGTGTGGATGAGCCACGCAGATACCATCGTAAAAATTCCGGATACTTATAAAATCATTGCATCTACTGCAGACGTAAAAGTTGCTGGTTTTATGGTTGAAGGAGAAAAAAGCTGGGGAATTCAGTTTCATCCCGAAGTGTATCATACAACAGAAGGATTGGAATTGCTCAGAAATTTTGTTCACACTATTTGCGGATGCAGCGGAGATTTTACGCCTGCGCATTTTATTGATACAACAGTTGCAGAACTTAAAGCAAAGATCGGAAACGATAAAGTAGTGCTTGGTTTATCTGGTGGTGTAGACTCAAGCGTGGCTGCTGTTCTTCTCAATAAAGCAATCGGAAAAAACCTCTATTGCATTTTTGTTGATAATGGTTTGCTGAGAAAAAACGAATTTGAAAACGGTTTGCACTCGTACAGGGATATGGGTTTGAATGTAAAAGGTGTAAACGCTTCTCAAAAATTTTATGCTGCGCTAAAAGATATTTCTGATCCTGAAAAGAAAAGAAAAGCGATTGGAAAAACTTTTATTGAAGTGTTTGATGAAGAAGCGCATGCAATTACCGATGTAAAATGGCTTGCGCAGGGAACAATTTATCCGGATGTAATAGAATCTGTTTCAGTAAAAGGCCCTTCGGCAACAATAAAATCGCATCACAACGTGGGTGGTTTGCCAGATTATATGAAACTGAAAATTGTAGAACCACTACGCGCTCTTTTTAAAGATGAAGTGAGAAGAGTAGGTAGGTCTATGAATATGGATGAAGCACTTATAGGGCGACATCCATTTCCGGGCCCGGGCCTTGCCATCAGAATCCTTGGCGATATAACCGAAGCAAAAGTGAAAATTCTGCAGGATGTGGATGCCATTTTCATTGATGGATTGAAGAAAGATAAATTATACGATACAGTTTGGCAGGCAGGTGCAATTTTTCTTCCTATTCAGTCTGTTGGTGTAATGGGAGACGAGCGTACGTATGAGAACGTGGTTGCCTTGCGCGCCGTAAGTTCTACTGATGGAATGACGGCTGACTGGTGCCACTTGCCTTATGAATTTCTTGCAAAAACTTCTAACGAAATAATTAATAAGGTAAAAGGAGTGAATCGTGTAGTTTACGACATTAGCTCTAAACCACCTGCAACTATTGAGTGGGAGTAATTTTGTGTTTTTTTCACAGTTTTTTGGAATGATGATTGTTTAACAAAAGTATGCTTACAAAAAAAATCTATATTCTTTTCTGCTTTTTGTTTCTTGCTTTTTCTTTTTTCGCGCAAGACGGAAAAAAGTCAACGGTCATACAAACTATTAACGGTAAAAAATTCTATATCCACACCGTAGAAAAAAATCAGAGCCTTTACGCTATTGCCAAAATTTACGATATTGATCTGAGCAATATGCTGGCCGAAAATCCGGATGCGATTGATGGACTTAAAAGCGGAGACCAGTTAAAAATTCCGGTAAAAACAGAAGCAGCTCCAACTGTTTCCTCTCCTGGTGATGTAGAAAAATACATTCTTCACAAAGTGGAAAAAAAAGAAACTGCTTACGGAATTTGCAATAAATACAA
>JACMLS010000309.1 GCA_014379485.1 Bacteroidia bacterium
GACGCCCTCTGCCTCGGATAAGTCCTTTTTCAGTCAGAACTTCCGGTGTCACTGAATCTCCGTCTTTAAAAGATTCAGAGAGCGTATCCAAATTTACTTTGTTAAAAATAAGACGTCCGATATTTGTAAAACCCCATTTAGGCGAACGACGGTGAAGTGGCATTTGCCCACCCTCAAAACCGCGACTGATATGCGTCAGTATTTTAAATGAATAAGGCGGAGTTTTTAACTTTTTATATTTCTTTCTTTTTTATCTTTATAGCCGGAACCCGTGTAAATAAACATTACAGCGGCTAAAAAATGAAAAGAACCCAACAGCCGGAATGTGTAACCTGCAGTGCCAGATTAGAATCTGTTTTTGCTCATTTGAGTCCGGCAGAGATTGAAGAGATTAACTCAGCAAAAAATTGCAGTTCCTATAAAAAGGGACAGGCCATTTTTTCTGAAGGTGGTAATCCACACGGTTTATATTGTGTGAATCATGGAAAAGTAAAAATTTCTAAATCGGGCGAAGAGGGGAGAGAACAAATTGTTCGTTTTGCCAAAGACGGAGATATTATGGGGTACCGCGCACTTTTAACCGGCGACAAATATTCCTGCTCAGGCATTGCCATTGAAGAAACACAGGTTTGTTTTATTGCCAAAGAAATTTTTCTGCAGGTGGTACAACGCGATAGTTCGTTGGCGCTTGAACTGTTGAAATTGCTGGGAGATGATTTAAGAAAAGCAGAGCACAGAATAACCGATCTTGCTCAAAAACCTGTGAGAGAGCGCCTTGCAGAGGCCCTGATTTACCTAAAAGAAACTTACGGCGTTGAAGAAGACGGATCTACCATAAACGTAATCTTATCTCGCGAAGAACTTGCAAACATTGTTGGTACAGCTACTGAAACAGCCATACGCTTGCTCTCAGAATTCAAATCAGATAAAATAATTGAACTGCTCGGAAAAAAAATAAGGATTGTTGACGGGGTAAAGCTCGTTAAAACAGCAAATATTTCAGAGTAAGATCTAATTAGATTATTTTCCTTAAAAATTTATCTAAAGAATTAATTTTCAGACTTTTGCTTTGCTGGGTTCGGGTGGACAACACCCGAACATGTGAGCATCTCCCAACGATTGTGTTCCGGTGTTGTTCACCGGAACACAATCGTTTTCACAGATAAAGTTGGTTGCACAACACCCGAACATGTGAGCATCTCCCACGAATGTGTTGGGGTGTTGTCCACCAAACACACTCGTTTTTACAGGTAAAGTTCAATCAGGCCTTCAGGAGCCTCGTATTCAATAACAGAATTTATTTTGTCAATAGAAAGGATCATTTTTTCGTTTGCCGGAAGTAATATTTCTTTTCCGGAAGAATGTACCACGGTAAAAATAAGCTGCCCTGGCATTTCAAGTACAGAGCTTATTTTTCCAACTTCACCAAAAAGTTTATCGTGTACCAAATAACCCTGCAAAGAAAAAAGATCGTTCTCTTCTTCATCCTGCAGAATAAAAATATCCTCTGCAAAAACATCGCGGTTCAAAAATTGTTTTGCATCGGCCTGAGAATTTACGTTTTCAAATTTTACGAGATAACCGGTGGAGTGGGGAAGAAGGTATGAGGTGAAAAACGGAACAGGTGAAGCATTTTTTTCTGCAAGCAGCAAGAATTTTATTTCTTCAAAATCAATTTCTGCCTCTTCTTTTAATTCAAGATACAATTCGCCCTTAAGGCCATGAATTTTTTTTAATTTTCCTATAAAAATATGTTCACTCATTTTTCTGACTCTGTAAAATTAAAAAAGGCCGCCTTTTAAGCAGCCTTTTTTGTAAGGGTTGTTTTAAAATTATGCTTCAGTTGTTGGTTCTGCTGTTTCTGTAGTTTCAGTTTTTTCTTCTGTAACAGGTGTTGCTGCATTTTTAGCTGCAATTTTTGCTGCTTTAGATTCTTTAGCTGTTTTTTCTTCGCTAAGTTTCTTTGCTTTTGCATCTACACTTGCTGTAGCTAACCTGTCTTTTTTAGAACTTACCCTTCCTTCTTTTTCAGAGATCCATTTCTGGAATTTTGCTTCTGCCTGTTCAGCAGTTAAAGCTCCTTTTTTAATGCCTCCCAAAAGGTGATGTTTGTACATAACACCTTTGTAAGAAAGAATTGCGCGACAAGTGTCTGTAGGTTGTGCTCCTTTTTCGAGCCAATTCAGCGCTTTGTCAAAGTTAATGTCAATAGTAGCAGGGTTAGTGCAAGGGTTGTAGGTGCCTAATTTTTCAATAAACGCCCCATCCCGTGGTGCACGACCATCTGCCACTACAATGTGGAAGAAAGCGGTATCTTTCTTTCCGAATCTTTGTAGTCTTAATTTTACTGGCATGGTTTTTCTTTTTTTTCTGCAAAGTTCCGGCAACTACCGGAATCGATAACAGATTCTTAATTTTGGACGGCAAATATCGTTATTTTTAATTGAAAAGCAATACTTTCTGAGAATTAAAAAGAATTGATTTATAGTCAAAAAA
Source organism: Bacteroidia bacterium (assembly GCA_014379485.1). GTDB lineage: Bacteria > Bacteroidota > Bacteroidia > B-17B0 > Aurantibacillaceae > AM-1111. The sequence continues at coordinate 2,497 of JACMLS010000309.1, forward strand.
GCCTGATTTAAGGATATTTATGACACCCTGAGCGATTTTTTAGTTAAAATTTCGGTCAGGCGCGCGGAGATTTTTTCTATCTTTGCCGCTATAAAAAAACCGGCATTTATGAGTGACTCAAAAAAGACAATTTTAATACCGACTGATTTTACTGAGCAAAGCCTGCTCGCCATTAAACAGTCATACAATTTAGCTCGTTACTCAGAATCTAAGATAATGATTCTGCATGTGTATGAAAAACAAGGAGATGAGAATTATGATAAATTAGTTAAACTAACCAAAGAAACTGAAACAGAATCAGGAATTCCAACAGAATTCATGAATGTTAAAGGAAATATTTACAAAGAAACCAACAGGGTTGCAGAAGAATTAGACGTTTATATAGTTTTGGCGGGTCTTGAAACCCACATGAGCAAAGGCGATATTGTTGGCCAAAGTGCTTCTAAATTTATTCGTGAGTGCCCTTGCCCAATCATTTCAATTCGTGGTAAAGATCACCGCGATGGTTGCGAGAACATTTTACTTCCCTTAGATTTAACACCAGAGTCACGCGAAAAAGTAGATATGGCCGTTGAATTTGCTAAATATTTTGGAGCAGCCATAAGAATTTTAGGAGTGTTCTCTTTAACAGATGAGCGTTACGAAAATCAGTTGCACGCTTATGCACACCAGGTAAAACAATATATTAAGAGTAAGGGAATTGCCTGTACCAATAAATCAATTGCGGGCGACAGCATTGCAGAAACTGTTGTTGAGTACGCAAATAAAATTGAAACAGATCTTATTATGATCATGACCAAACCCGATCTGAATTTTAAAGAGTTTTTTCTTGGAACAACTGCGCAGCGCATTATTGATATTTCAAATATTCCTGTTTTAAGTTTAAGGCCTAAAAAACGTTCTTCAGTAAATAACATGCCGGCGTTTTAAACAGACTTCGACGGGCTCAGTCTGACAGAGTAAATAAAATTTAAAAACCTTCTCATTTAATTTGGGGAGGTTTTTTTTTGAAAAGAGTTATTGAAGTGAGAATTTTATTGGGAGATTGTATCTTACAGAAACAGGTTTTCCGTTCATTAAACCGGGTTTAAATTTCGGAAAGAGTTTTACAACTCTGACTGCTTCTTTGTCGCAGCCGGGGCCGCCCGGAACTCCTCGTAACACTTTAATATCCTCAACCTCTCCATCTTTGGTTACCACAAATTGTATATAACATTTGCCTTGTATCCCGTTTTCTTTTTCCATTTGCGGATAATTAATGTTCTTCTGTAAAAACTTAAACATTGCTGCATCTCCACCCTGAAATTCCGGCATTTGCTCTGCAATCGTATAAATATTATCCGCAGTTTCTGCAACCTGGTCTTCAGTTTCACCTTCCATATCCTGAGGGATCCCCTTATCTTCATTTATAATCTCCGGTTTTATAAGTGTTCGTTTGGTTTTACCTTTTGCATCATAAGAAATCTGTTCGGTCAAAATTCCGTCTTTGTAAATTTCTTTCACTTTGGGTTTCCCGTTCTCATAATAAAAAATTCTATTGCCGGCTATTTTGTTATTGCTGTAAATTGCTTCCATTCTTGTTTTTTCATTTTCAAAATATTCTGCTTCTCTTCCGTTTTGCTTCCCTTTATCAAAGTGCGCTTCCCTTCTTTTTTTTCCTGAAGCATACCATTCGGTCCAGTCACCATTTAATTTGCCTTTTAAATAATGTGTGCTGGTTAATTTATTTCCCAAACTGTCAAAAACCATTCTTTCACCGCTTAATTTTCCTTCAGTATAATTTTGATCCATAGCAATTTTTCCGTTGGGATAGAAGTACTGAAACCTGCCATGCTTTTTATTCTCAGAAAAATTTCCAACTACCTTAAGCTGAATCAATGGCCAATTTAAAATACGGGGAATTTCTGTTCTTTCTATTCCTGAATAAATTCCGTTTCTGTTTCCGTTTTTCATAAAATATTTAGAGAGGGTGTCGCCTTTTGCAGATAAAGTAAATTTTAATCCTTCTTCCGTTTCATTTTTGTATTCAGTATATTTTTCCAGTTTCCCATTTTCGAAATAATCTTTTCTATACCCCGTTTTTTTTCCGTTTTTATAAAAGAGCTCCCTTTTTTTATTTCCTGATTCAGAATAATAGATCCAGCAACTATCTTTTGTTTCACCTCTGTAAAATCCCTGTGTTATAATTGTATCTGTACCGTTTTTATAATTAATGTATTTTGCCAGGTTTGTTTTTTTGTCAAGATAAATTCTTTGAGATGAAATTTTGTTTGTTGCGTACTGATACCTGATTCCTGTAAGCGTATCATTTTCATAAAAGCCCTCTTCAGAAAAAGTTCCATCTTTGTGAAATTTAAAATAGGTTCCGTTCATTAATCCGTTTTTAAAATTATATACCGAAATTTTTTTTCCACTCTGAGAATATTCAATCCTTGTTCCGTTAAGCAGTTTGTTTTTAAAATTATATACCGAAATTTTTTTTCCACTCTGAGAATATTCAATCCTTGTTAAGTTAAGCAGTTTGTTTTTTACACTCTGAGAATATTAATACTGGGTAAA
>JACMLS010000310.1 GCA_014379485.1 Bacteroidia bacterium
ATCATCACCAGCAGCGAATCAACATTAATATGAGCGGTTTTCTGTGCCTTTAAACCAAAGCCTGTAAGTAATGTGTAAAGGACAAATGTTCTGATAATTAATTTTCTCATTTTCTTTCTTTCTTTTTATACAACACTAATATCATTTCTTTTACCAAAGTATGCAAGTCTGAACGGTTAAAAAAACAGAAAAATTTCCCAAAAAGATTTATTGTACAGGAGAATTTTTTACTTATCACTCTGAGCTGAGTCGTTCGCGGAAGCCTCCAGTTGTTTTTATTTGTCACACTGAGCCCTGTCGAAGTGTGACAAATAAAAAAACCCTTCTGAATTTTTCTTCAAAAGGGTTTAATTTTTTTTTTTGATCGGATTATTTTCCTCCGCCAGCGCCTGGTTTAGGTTTTACAACACCGCCGCCGCCTGGTTTCTGAATTCCTCCGCCGCCGCCTGCACCTTCAGGAAGTTTTGCAAGAGGCATTGTGTCCATTTTCTTTTTTACAAGACCGGTAATATCATCTGCAGGGTCTGCATATAATACAAGACCTTCTGCTTTGCTGAGCACATAATTGTATTTGTTTTCTTTTGCCACCGTTTCAATGGCTTTGTTTACTTTTTCAAAAATTGGTTTTTGCATGGTTGCAGAAAAAGCCTGGTAATCTTGCTGAGCTTCTTGCTGGCGTTGCTGAATTCTTTGTTCCATACGTGCAAGTTCTTCTTGCGCATCGTTACTTTCCATCTGGCTCATAGTTGGGCCTTTTGCCTGAAAATTAGCAAGCACCTCATCGTATTTTGTTTTTAAACTTGCCAAAAAAGTTTGCAGCTCGTTTAATTTAGCAGTCATTCTATCTTGTGCCGTTTTAGATTCAGGCATCATTGCTAAAAGAGAATCAAGGTCAACGTGAGCAGTTTTCTGAGCTTTCAGACCAAATCCCGTAAGTAACATACAAAGGGCAAATACTTTTACAACTAACTTTTTCATATTTCTTATTTTATCCGCTTTTTATGTTTTTTGAAGGCGGGTTTGGTTAATACAGGATATTAGTAAAATTCGTGCCAAATTACTAAAATCTTTGGTTTTGAGGAAATTTGTGATTTTTTAGAGGGGTAAAAAAGCGGAAAAAGTATTCGTAAACCGAATAAAAAGCAAAAATGCAGAAGTAATTACCCAATTACTACCAATTACATTTTTTATTTTTTATTATACCCCATGTAGTTCAACACGTCATCGCTTTTATCATAGCGGGGGCTTGTGTACAACATGGTTAGGTCTGAGCTTTTATCAAAAATAATAGCGAGGCCTGATTTTTCTGCAATTGCTTTTACGGCGCTGTACACTTTATCCTGAAGCGGTTTTACTAATTCCATGCGTTTTTTAAAAAGCTCGCCACCAATGCCGAATTTTTGTTTCTGCAATTCTCTTACTTCAGTTTCTTTAATATCCATTTCACCCTGTCTTTTTTTCATCATTTCGTCAGTAAGAAAAATTTTCTCGGCTTCAAAAGCATCTTTCAGTTTTTTGATCTCAGTGTATTTTGCCGTAATTTCTTTTTCCCAATCACCGCTTGCCTTGTCTAACTCTGCCTGCGCAGCTTTGTATTCCGGAATCTGGTTCAATATATATTCCGTATCAACATATCCGAATTTTTGTGCAAATAGTGTTGTGCAGCTTGCAAAAACGAAGAAAAGGAAGATCAGCTTTTTCATACAAATAGAGTTAATAGTTATCAGTTAATAGTTGTCAGTTTATATTGTATAATAGATTTAATATTTTTATTGTAAAAATTGCAGTACAAATTTTGTTCTCAAGTGGTTTTATAAGTTCTTTTCTTTTTTTAAAAAGCTCACCGTTAATTCCGAATTTTTGGTTTTGCAGTTCTCTTACTTCTTTAAATTTAGCGTTCATTTCACTTTTTCTGCTTTTGATCATTTCTTCAGAAAGAAAACTTTTCTCTGCTTCAAAAGCTTTATCCAGTAAATTAATTTCGTTGTATTTTAAAGAAATTTCTTTTTCCCATTCACCACTAACGTTGTCTAATTCTGTCTGAGCGTTTTTGTATTCAGGAATAA
>JACMLS010000311.1 GCA_014379485.1 Bacteroidia bacterium
AATTTCTTTTGTTGCATCAATTCCATTCTTAACCGGCATTTGTATGTCTGTTAAAACTACATCGGGTTTATAAAGCGCAACTTGTGCAATTAAAACGTCTCCGTTTTCAGCATCGCCAACAACATCAAGTTCCGGAACTTCTTTCAACAGAGCTTTCATACCGTCAATAAAAACACGGTGATCATCTGCTATTATAATTCTGATCTTCATGTTTTTTAAGTTGGTATTTCTGTTGTAATGGTTGTACCGCGCCCCGGTGTTGAGTCTATATTAATATTTCCGTTAAGCCATAGTGAGCGTGTAACAATATTCTTCAATCCCCTTCCGCTTTGTTTGGTGGTGGTATCAAAACCTTTACCATCATCTTCAATCATAATAGTTAAATGATCTTTCTGACCAATTAATTGAATACTGATCTCTTTAGCCTCAGCATGCTTCAGAATATTATTTACAGCTTCCTGAACAATTCTGTAAATATTGAACTGAGATTGTTTATCAAGTACGAAACGTTCAAAGTCATGCACGTGCAATGCTACTTTTACCGTTCCGGTGTTTGTAATTTTATTAGCAAGTTCGTTAAGCGCGGCAACCAATCCTTCTTCTTCAAGGGCGCGGGGCATTAAATTAAAAGTAATATTGCGGATCTCTTCTGAGGCCTGGTTAAGCAAAGACAAAGAGTTTTCTATTTGTTTTTGTCCTTCAGGTAAAGTTTGCAGATTTAATTTTGTGGTAGAAAGTAAATGGCCCAGGCTGTCGTGAATATCTTCTGCAATGCGTTTGCGTTCCTGCTCCTGCGTTTCCATAACGGCAACGGCCTGTTCTTTTTGTTTTTGATTGAGAAGTTGCTGGTGTTTATTTTTTTGTTTTAAGCGGGCGCGGTTAAATAAAAGTAAAGCAGAAAGCAGCGCAAGTACAAGTGCGCCTATTGCAGAAAAATTAACCATGTTAATCAGCTTTTGCCTTTTCAATTCCTCCTGGTTAAGGATTTCTTTTTTCTCCTGTTCAATTTTTGAGGCCTCTTCTTTTTTATCATATTCGTATTGCAATTGTTTTTTTATTGCAGCTTTTCGCGTGACAGTATTTATCATACTGTCCCTGTACATCACATATTTTTTGTAATGATCAAACGCAGCAGTTGTATTTCCCATAGTGCTGTCAACTCTTGTAAGCAGCATGTAGGTGTTTCTGATGCCTTCTACATTGTTTCCTTTTATACAAATATCAAGCGCGCGTGTTATGTACTGCAGGGCTTTGGCGTTTTGTTTCTGCTTCATATAAATACCGCCAATATTGCCCAATGAAGTTGATACTTTGGGATTATCTTTGATCTCTTCGTAGATCTTCATTGCTCTTTCAAAATAATCAAGCGCTTTATCATACTGCCCGCGTTTGTCAAAAACTCTTCCTATGTTATTTAATGCATTTGCAATTCCGTTTTTGTTTCCGATTTCTTCAGAGCGTTTCATACTTTGTGTGTAGTAGTCCAAAGCAAGATCAAGTTTTTCAAGGCTGTTGTAAACAGCGCCTATATTGTTCAGCGAAACACTGATTCCGAGTTTATCACCACTTTCAGTTCTGATCTTTAAACTCATGTTA
>JACMLS010000312.1 GCA_014379485.1 Bacteroidia bacterium
CCGGCCACATCCAATGCTTTTCCGAATTTACTTAAGGCTTTAAATGCAATGCAGGATGGTTGGCCAATTGCTACTTCACCGCCCTCAGGTAAAAACTGCAGATCTATGTTCTGAAAATTAACTGGAATATTTTTTGAAAAAGAAGCCGAGTATCCCTTATGCGTCATAGAAATATTCAGGTATGCTTCCGTAAAATCTTCTGCCGGGAGCTGCACATTAAATTTAGATTTTCCTGCTGCATTGGTGGTCATTTGAAATTCTCTTTCTACTTTTCCGTTTACAAGCAACTGCACTTTAAATTCTCCGTTTGCAATTGCAATTCCATCAAAGGTCTTTGCGGAAAAATCTACCAGCACCTTATCGTTGTTTGAATATGCTTTCTTATCTATATCAGTCTTTAATAAAATTTCGCGGTATACAACATTCTGTACCTGAATCTCTTTTTTACCGCAGTAGTTCTCTCCCATATTCAGCATCCATGATGTATGTGCTTTTAAAGAATAAATTCCGCCGGTTGCCGGAAGTACAAAAGAACCCCAGGTACCGTTCTGATTTAAATTCATAACTATTTCCTGCTGCTTTTGTCCCTGCGGATTCAATACATCTAAAAACACAACCTTAGATTGCTCTGTTGGTTTTACATCGGCATTCACCACATACACCTTAAACCAAACCTCTTCTCCGGGCGAGTAAAAAGGACGGTCAGTCTGAATATAAATTTTTTCTGATTTTTCTATTTCTTTATGCCCGGCTAATTTTTTTGCCAGGTCATCTTTTGTTTGCGAAGAAACACTCAGCGCTAAAAACAAAGAGAAGAAAATGTATATGAAATTTATTTTTTTCATGATAGTAAAACTAAAAATTACAGAATATATTGTACTTACGGTTTAAAGACGTGCGCAATTACAGATTCCATAAAAAACATTCAGGGTCAGTATTAACAAAACGTTAAGCTGGGCTTACCGAACCAATAAACCCGAAAATGTTAAAATAGCAAAGGAATTCTTTACTTCAAAATTCAACCACAATAGAAACAATAGAGCACAATAGAAAAACAAACTCTATTGTGTTCTATGTGCCTATTGTGGTTGAAAAAGGTGGGTGTCTAATTTCCGTTTACCATACCGGAAATAATTCCTTTCTTATGAACCACCTCTGCCCAGATAACGCCGGCAAGGTGAGAGAAAATATAGGCGTACATAACGTATTGGCCGATACCGTGTATATTTTTTATAAGCCTGTGTAATGAGCGGACTTCTAAAAAGGCAAAATCATGCTCATAAGCAAGTGCCATACCTGTAGTGGCCATTACAAATAAGGTAAAGTAAAAAACAAGTTTTGTGCTTTTTGCAATCATGTAATTAATGTAATCCTTTTTATTTTCATCGTCCAGCTTAAACAATTTCCTGGCTTCCCTGAACCTGTTCTTTACTTTTTCTTCTTTGGATTGAAAAAACTCAATTATAATACGGCTCAAAAATAAAAACACTAAGCCATAACCTATGTATTTATGCCAGTTCCAGATAATATCGCTGAAAGCATGAGCAACGTGCCTTGATTGCTCCTGCGTAATAATTGTGCCGGAAGATTTCAACTCTTCTGCGGCAAGGTCTGCATTGTTGCGAGATTTTAAAATGGTGGAGTTAATTAAAACCGTTGCCAATGAAGCAAACATAAAAATAACTGTAAACCAATGCCAGAGACGAATGGCCACAGAATGTTTTTGTTTGAACAGATCAACAGCGGCCATAAGGAATTAAATTATTTTTTTCTGCAATAGATCTGAATGGGAACACCTTCGAAATTCCATTTTTCGCGCAGTTTATTTTCGAGAAAGCGCTTGTAGGAGTCACTCATGTATTGCGGAAGGTTGCAGAAAAATAAAAAAGTGGGCTGACCTTTTATCTGCATTACGTATTTTACTTTAATGTTTTTGCCTTTAATAGCAGGAGGTGCATGACCTTCTATAAGCGGCAGAAAAAAATCATTTAACTCTGAAGTGGGAATGTGGCGTTTTTTATTTTCGTACACCACCATTGCCAGTTCAATTACTTTTAATATACGTTGTTTATCTTTTGCAGAAATAAAAACAATAGGCACATCACGAAATGGTTCTATTTGCTGGCGGATAAAATCTTCGTATTCTTTTGCGTAGTTGGCTTTCTTGTCTTCTTCAAGATCCCACTTGTTTACTGCAATTACAATTCCTTTATAATTTCTTGCAGCAAGATGAAATATACTCAGGTCCTGGTGTTCAATTCCCTGCGATGCATCTAAAAGTAAAACACAGATGTCGCAATTTTCCAAAGCTTTTATAGAACGCATTACGCTGTAAAACTCAAGGTCTTCCTGAACTTTTGCTTTTTTGCGTATGCCTGCAGTATCAATTAAAATAAGATCGTGTCCAAAAGCTTTGTAACGTGTGTTAATTGAATCGCGCGTGGTGCCTGCAACTTCGGTTACAATATTCCGTTCTTCGCCAAGCAAGGCGTTTGTGAGCGATGATTTACCTACGTTTGGTCTTCCAATAATTGCAATGCGCGGAATATTTTCTTCTTCTGGTAAACCGGTTTCGTCTGGCAATTGTTTTACCAGTTCATCCAATAATTCTCCTGTACCGGCTCCGTTAATTGCAGAAATAGCAAACACTTCACCTAAACCTAATTTATAAAACTCAGCAGCATAAACAGCGCGTTCGTTATTGTCTGATTTATTTGCAATAAGTATAACCTTTCTATTGCTTTTGCGGATCAGATCGGCCACTTCTTTATCGTAAGTAGTAACTCCCTCTGTAATATCCACCACAAACAAAATAAAATTACATTCTTCTACAGCAATTTTTACCTGGCGGCGAATTTCTGCTTCAAAAACAACTTCGCTGCCCATTATATAACCACCGGTATCAATTACAGAAAACTCAACACCGTTCCA
>JACMLS010000313.1 GCA_014379485.1 Bacteroidia bacterium
CTTTCTGATTTGCCCTAAGCCTTAAATTTCTCCGCATAAAAGAGAACACAAAATAAATTCTGACAAGATGAAAAAAATAATTTTCAGTGGAATTTCCACCCTCCTTATTTCAGCCGGTTTGTTTGCACAGTCTTCCTCAAAAAAAACTGATACTCCAAAAGAAAGAACCAGAGAAGAAAAAACATTTCATTCTATCGGCACTTCGGTTTATATGGATGTTTACAACGGGCCCATACGCGAAAAAGAAATTACTACTACTTATACCGATGCGTTCGGAAATCCAGTTACCAATACAACCTACGATTATTCGCGCGTAACCGGGTACAGTTATTTTACCCTCATCTATCATTATCGCTACAATATGCACGAGATGAATGATAACGCTGCTTTGTCAATCAGTGCATTTCCATCTGCCGGAATTTTTGTGGGAGCTACGAACCCTGGTACCAGCGTTGGAGTTATTCAGCAAGGTTATGGTTGTTTTAATTTACCAATAATGGCGGGTTTTGAAGCGGGCGCTGCGGCTACACAAGGGAGCTCTTCGCCAATAGGTCTTTTTTTAGGCGCTGGTTATGAATTGAATTGTGCGCCCCTGATGTATGCAAAAACAACTGATAACCGCGATATTAAAACCAAATGGGTAAATCCATGCGTATCTATTGGCGTGCGTTATGAGAGCAAAAGCAATTTCGGAAATCTGCAGGAAATTAATCTTAAAATGGGATTCGGTCTTGCCAGCATGGAAATTAAAGAACCCAATAATATGGGCCAGAACTTATACACTTTTACAAAAGCATTTACTTTTCGCCTTTCCTATTTTACCTATCTTAATTATTAATGAAAAACTTTTTTTTCGCTCTTCTTATTTGTTTAGGAGCATGGTTGCCTGCACAGGAAAAACCAGTTAAAAAAGAACTGACTGATCCGGGCCATACTCATAAATCTATAAAAGAACATACACCACGCGCCCGCGATTTTCATGCAGTAGGTCATTCACTTTTTTTTGATCTTAATCTTGCTCCCTTAAAACCATACACTGTAATTAAAAACTACGATACCACTCTCGAATATTCGCGCGTAGCAGAATATAGTTTTTATCATATCTCTTATTTTTTAAGATTTAACCTGGCACAACCAAGTAATGAGAAAGCATTTACGCTTACACTTAATCCGGGTGTTGGTTTGGGAATGGCGCAATCTAAAAAAATGAAAGGTTTTGGTGTTTTTTCTGGCGGAGTTTACCTTGGCTGGGAAACCGGAGCCGGATCTACTTATCGTTCTGCAGAAGAAAAAGGAAATTTTATACGATTGGGAGTTGAATACAGCAAACTGCCGCTGATCATTAGCTCCAAAGACCCGCACTCAAAAGAAATTACTTCCTGGTTAAGTCCGGTCATTTCATTTGGTTTCAGAAAAGAAAACGTAAAACAGAATTTATACGAAACAAATTTTAAAATAGGCTGGGGCTTTCCAAAGGCAAATGATGCTAATTCTATAAACACCTACACTTTTGCAAGACCGGTAACTTTTCGCCTCTCCATGGTCATTTTTCTTGACCACTAATTCAAAGGGAAAGGGACGAGGTTTTCTACGGAAGAGAAATCCATTAAGTGGACATAAGATATAAGACAAGCTGATATAAGACTGATGCACGAGAATTTCTGACTAAAAACTTTACACGCCCGGTCTTATATCCTATATCTTTTCATCTTATATCTGACCGAAATTTCTCTCCGGTTTTAACTAAGCAAAAAAAAATCCCTATTCCCCATTGCCTATTCCCTATCCCCTTTTGCCTCCCTCGTGAGCAACAAAATTTCGTACCTTTAAGGTCTATAAAAAAATCTTGTCTGTTGTTGATGATATAAAAGCTCCTATACTGGAGCAGATGAAAGAATTTGAAGCGCGTTTTGGCGATTCGATGAAGAGTTCTGTTCCGCTTTTAAATAAAATTACCGCTTACATTGTAAAACGCAAAGGCAAACAAATTCGTCCTATGTTCGTTTTTCTTTCGGCTAAATGTGCCGGAGAAATTAATGATAGTACGTATCGTGCCGCTGCCTTGATTGAGTTGTTACATACCGCAACGTTGGTACACGATGATGTGGTGGATGACAGCAACGAGCGCCGGGGTTTTTTTTCTGTAAATGCTTTATGGAAAAATAAGATCGCAGTTTTGATCGGAGATTTTCTTTTATCAAAAGGCTTATTGCTTTCGCTTGATAATGACGATTTCCACTTATTAAAAATAGTGAGCAATGCAGTACGCGAAATGAGCGAGGGAGAATTACTGCAGATTGAGAAAGCAAGGAAACTTGACATTTCTGAAGAAATCTACTTTGAGATCATACGCCAGAAGACCGCAACTTTAGTGGGTGCATGCTGCGGAGCCGGCGCTGCCAGTGTAACACAGGACAAAGAGCGCATTCGTAAAATGCACGAATTTGGCATACAAACCGGCATGGCTTTTCAGATAAAAGACGATCTTTTTGATTACGGTGATGGCGAAGATATAGGCAAACCAACCGGAATTGACATTAAAGAAAAGAAAATGACCCTGCCACTTATTTACGCACTTGCAAACTCAGGCTGGTCAGAAAAAAGAAAAATAATTAATATTGTAAAAAACAACAGCGACGATCCTGAAAAAGTAAAACAGGTAATTCAGTTTGTTTTTGATAAAGGCGGAATTAAATATGCCGAAAAAATTATGCACGAGTACAAAGACAAAGCTTTGAAAGTATTACACGAGTTACCAGAGTCTCCGTCGCGCAAGTCGCTAGAGTCTCTTGTGATTTATACTACTGAGAGGAAAAAATAGTTTTTGGTTGGAAAGTTGAAAGTTTAGAAAGTTCTGGCGTCAGAAAAAGTTTTTGGTTTACTCCCGATAGCTATCGGGATTCGGTTTTTAGTCGTTCCCACCTTGCGAGGGTGTTGTCCACCCGAACTGTGGGGAATAAAGTTTAGAAAGTATTTAGTCAAAAAAAATATGAAGAATAAATTATTACTTGCTATTCCATTTTTTATTTTACTCCTGGTGTCATGCGGACCCGAGAAAGGAAAAGAAAATGAGATGAGGAGCGACTCAGTTGCAAACGCTAAACCTGATTCGGTTCCTAAAAAAGTTTTTAATGATCCAACTGTTCCTCCTACTCCGGAATATTCGGGAGACCACGTAGTAAAATATCCAAATGGAATTACGCAGTACAGGGGATTTTTTCGTTTCGGAAAACGCCATGGCACCTGGGCCACTTTTTTTGATACCGGAGAACTATGGGGAGAGACCTCTTATGATAACGGAAAAAAAGAAGGAAAATCTGTAGTGTATTTTAAAAACGGAAAAGTAAAATACGAAGGCTTTTACAAAAACGACAAACAATCTGGCACCTGGAAATTTTATGACGAGGCTGGTACCCTTGTGAAAGAAGA
>JACMLS010000314.1 GCA_014379485.1 Bacteroidia bacterium
CGCCTCCGGTTCGTCGTAGGTCCTGCCTCCGTCGCTGGTTTTTTCCATTCCATAACCATTGTCGTTGCCTGCAATTCCAATAATGCGGGTCCAATTATGAACGCCGGCAGTTGTAATACTTGTAAGAAAACTATTTTTATTGCTTCCTCCGCTTGTGTCACAATATCCGCTGATAACATAATCGCCATTTGTCTCTACAATATCACTGGCCACAAAAAAATCAAAGGCATCGTGGCTGCTGTAATAATTGCTAAAAAGTATAGTTCCTGAATAATCTAATTTTGTCACTAACAATTGCGCTCCTCCCGTAGCTGGAAAGCAACGACCCGCAACAACAATATTTCCGTCAGAAGAAGCAAGTATTCCTTGTCCTCCATCCGTATTCACATCGCCAATTGCAATATTCCATTGCACAACACCATTAGAATCCAGCTTTATCACATACGCATCATCTCCACCGTGGCCGTATGAACCTGTGGTAGCGATAACAGCGCAACCATTATCAGTAGTAGAAGTTATTTCTCTGGAATAATCGCTACCGTTACCACCAACTGATCTTGTCCACAACAAATTTCCTGCAGATGTTAATCGTGCAACGTAAACATCACCACCATTACCAAGAGAATTTGTTTCGCCTGCAATAATATAATCGCCATTAGTTGCAACAGAAATTCCGTAAGCCACTTCGTTACCAAAGTCGCCAATTGTTTTGGTCCATTGTATGCTGCCTGATTTATTATATTTCAACACGTAAAAATCATTCCCACCGGCTCCGTAAGTATTTGTGCTTCCTGCCACAACAAAACCACTATCAGCAATTGCCAGCACATCATAAGCATTGTCAGAGCCTACCCCACCAAAAATAGAACAGAATAACTGGGCATGCAGCGATGAAACGCAAAGTGTAAATAAAAATCCAATACTTAGTAATGCTCTTTTCATACGAAAACTTTTAATGTTTTATTGGGTTACATTTTTAATAAAGATAAACGATAATTTTTGAATCTCAAAAGAGGCTTTACTAATAAGAGATTTTACTTATTGGATATAAGATATAGGACTTTGAGATATAAGACTGGACGGGGAAAAAAGTGTTTGCCTTTCCTGAAGGGATTATTTATTGGGAAGAAAAAAATCTCATTTTATTTCCCCATAATTTTAAATTCCGTTCTGCGATTGAGTTGTCTGCCTTCTTCGGTGTCGTTTTCAGAAATGGGTTGAGAGAACCAGTAACCTTTAAAAGTTAAACGCGATGCGGAAATTCCTTTTGAGATGAGGTAATCTACTACGGCTTTTGCGCGGCTCTCTGAAAGTTTCTGGTTGTATTCTTTTGTTCCTTTGTTATCTGTGTGACCCGATAACTCAATTTTTACAGTAGGATTTTCTTTGAGGAAGCGGTTTAATTTTTCTAATTCAGAAACAGATTCTGAGCGCAAAGTTGCTTTATCAAAATCAAAGAAAATGTTTTTGAGCACCACTTTTTTTCCTTCTGCAATTCTGTGCAGCTGAATATTTTTTACTACTTCAATATACGCAGCTGTATCAGCAATATTGAAATTTTCTGAATGAAATAAATAGCCGGGAGCACTTACGCTGATTCCGTAATTTTTTCCGCTTGGTAATGTTACCAGGTATCTTCCGGTTGAGCTGTTAGAATTTAATTTTGAGATGAGTTCGTTTTTGTCGTTGTTCATAATCTCCAATGTAGCTTCAACAGGTTTTCCGGTTTCATCGTCTGTAACAGTTCCTTTCAAAAGCATTAAGCGGGGACCTGAATTTTTATTTTCTTTTTTAATGGGAATAAAATTTATTTCGAAAATATCTTTATCGCCAACAGTTCCTTTTCTCGCACTGCTCATAAAACCTTTTTTTCCGGAAGCATCCAACACAAAAAATAAATCATCGTCTTTTGAGTTAATTACATTTCCTAAACTAACCGGCAAACTCCAATGATCTTTAAGCCATTCCGTTTTATAAATGTCATATCCTCCAATAGAATTATGTCCTTTACTACTGAAAAACAAAGTCGTTCCATCAGGATGAATATAAACTCCTTCTTCATCTGAAGAAGTATTAATTGTTTTTCCGAGGTTCATTGCTTTGCCCCATTTCCCATCTTTACCCAATTTTGCCATGTAAATATCTTTATCTCCTATTCCGCCCGATCTGTTACTTACAAAATAAACCGTATTGCCATCTGCACTAAAACTTGCAGAGGTTTCATGATCTTTTGAGTTTACAGGTTCAGGCAATTTTTCTGTTGCAGTCCACAAATTTCCTTTTAAAACTGAGGAATAAATATCTCCGTTGCCGCTTGCATCATCATGATACAACCACATTTGCTGCCCGTCTGCACTCAAAGAAATGTTGGAGTTATGACGGTTGGCCATGTTTATATTTTCATCCAGTTTAACCGGAGCTGACCATTTTTGGGTTTTATCATCAAAATAAGAAACCCAAACGGTTTCCATGCCCTCTTTGTTCTTTTTAATTTCTTTTTCTGTTGATGGCCTGCGCGATGTAAAAACGATCATATGCCCGTCTGCAGAAATTACGGGTGCATAATCTGCAAAAGTTGAATTGACAATAGCACCTAAATTGGTGATCTCAATTTTTACAGAATCGTTTTGCTGCGAAAAAATTCTGCCGGAAAAAAAAACAAGAAATGCGGAAAGAAAATATATTGATCTCATCAGAGGGATTTTTAAGAATTTCAAAGATAATTTATAATCCAAATCTATGCCAATTTTCATTGGAAAAAAAACGCTTGATTGAGGGGGCGACTCGCTGCCGGGCTCGAGGTCAAGCTCAACGCGGTGGCGCTGGCCGGCGTCAACGACGACGAGCTCGCCGACCTGGCGGCGTTCGGC
>JACMLS010000315.1 GCA_014379485.1 Bacteroidia bacterium
GGTGGGTTTCCTGTTTCATTTTTTCGCTGATGCGGAAAAGACTTCTGAAAGGTTTGTTCTTGTTGATAAGGTCACTCGTGCCTATCAATAGTAAAAACCTTCTGAGTTCCTGCTGAAAAACAACAATGATCGCAATCACACCCACATCAATGAATTTGCCAAGTATAGAACCCACCAATTTCATTTCCATGGCGCGCACAATGATCCAGGCAACGTAAACCAAAGAAATACCCACAAGAATATTTACGGCAGGCGTTCCCTTTACAAGATTGTATAAATTGTAAAGCAATATGGCCACCAGTACAATGTCAATGGCATCTATCCAGCCAAAAGAGGGAAAAAATATTTCGTTTAAAAAATTCATCGTTTTATTGCCACAGATTTCGCTGATTTACGCAGATTAAAGGCACAGATTTATTTAAAAAATAATCTGCGGGAACAATCTGCGGTGATTTGTGCAATCTGTGGCATGTTGTAAAAATACCTTTTCAAATTGATTTATAAAACTCACTAAGCTTAATTGCTTCAACAGCTTCTTTAACATCGTGTACACGTAGAATTTTTGCCCCGTTCAATACAGCAATGGTGTTGAGTGCAGTGGTTCCGTTCAAGGCATTTTTTGGGCTTGTTTTGAGCACTTTGTTGATCATTGATTTGCGTGAAACGCCTGCCAGCATGGGATAGCCAAGCTTATTTAATTTCTCGAGGTTTTTAAGAAGCAAAAAATTGTGTTCAAGCTTTTTTCCGAATCCAAAACCAGGATCAATGATAACTTGCTTTATTTTTTTCTTTTGAAGGGCTTTGATTTTTTCTGCAAAAAAAGCAGTCACTTCTTTAACCACGTTTTTGTACTGAGGATCGGTTTGCATGTTTCCAGGCTCGCCCTGCATGTGCATGATTATGTAAGGAATTTTCAATTTAGCAATTACGTTTATCATACTGCCATCAAAATTTCCGGCATACACATCGTTTATTATGTCTGCACCGCTTTCTGATGCAGCCAAAGCAATCTCGCTCCTGTAAGTATCAACCGAAATAAAAATTTCAGGAAAAGTTGAGCGCAAAAGTTTTAGAAATGGAAGCAAACGTCTGAGTTCCTCATCTGTTTCAACATAACTTGCCCCGGGCCGGGTAGAAACTGCACCAAGATCAAGAATGGCAGCGCCCTCCTCAATCATTTTTTCGGCCCGTTTTAAAATTTCTGCATGATTTTTGCTCTTTCTGCCGTCGTAAAAGGAATCGGGCGTTAGGTTTATAATGCCCATGACCTTTGCAGCGGAGAGATCAAGCTTCTTTCCGTTATAACGAAGGTTAAAATTTTCTTTAAAAACTGTATCTTGTGAGCTCATTTATGAATGTTATGTCTAATACCTCGCAACAATACGATGCTGTTGTAAAACAATGCAAAGATATTTTTTTAAAGAAGATGAAAGACTATGGCACTGCCTGGCGCATTTTGCGCAACAGTTCCATTACAGACCAGATCTTTATTAAGGCTAACCGCCTCCGGAGCATTGAAGAAAAGGGAACGCAAAGGATCAGTGATGATATTACAGGAGAATACATTGGTATTATCAATTACTGCATCATCGGCATCATTCAGCTCGAATTAAAAAACGATACCCGCACAGAAATTCCGTATGATGAGGTGAATTCTCTTTTTGAGAAACAAATGAAAACCACTAAATCTTTAATGGAAGATAAGAACCACGATTACGGAGAGGCATGGCGCGATATGCGGGTAAGTTCGCTCACAGATCTTATTCTTATGAAAATTCTTCGTGTAAAGCAGATAGAGGACAATAAAGGGCAAACACTGATCTCTGAAGGAATTGATGCCAATTTTATGGATATGATCAATTACGCAGTTTTTGCAATGATCAGATTGAGCGAATTAGCTAACTAAAAAAGTATGAAAAAATTTCTCCAAAGTAAACTTTTCAAGCTTGTTCTTTCAGCCGTTGTGGGAATTTGTTTGTTTTTCTTTACGCCCATTTGCTTAAGTAAAATGTGGCTGGGTATTATTATCGGAAGTTTATTTCTGATCACTAACCTGTCACAATACATTTCCAGGGTTGCTTTCGTAACTCATTTTTTCAGAATTTTTGTGGGTGGACTTTTTATTTTCAGTGGAACCATAAAATCAAACGATCCAACAGGTTTTTCAATTAAACTTAAAGAGTATTTCGAAATTTTTACCGGCGATGTAGAAGGCACCTGGCTTTCTTTTCTTAAAGGACTTTTTGAATATTGTCATGATCATTCTGTTGGCTTGTCTATTCTTGTTTGCGTAATTGAAGTGGCCTGCGGATTTATGTTGCTTATTGGTTTCAAAAAAATGTTTACGCTTTGGTTGCTCATTCTTCAAATTGTATTTTTTACCTTCCTTACTTTTTATTCTGCTTGTTACAACAAAGTAACGCATTGCGGTTGTTTCGGCGATTTTCTTGTACTTACACCCTGGACTTCTTTTACAAAAGACATTATTCTTCTCGTATCCATTGCGTTCTTATTCGCTGGCAAGGATAATATTAAACCGCTCTTTAAAAAAGGTTTTGTTAATTGGGGTTTGACCGGATTGGCGATTGCTTTTTCCATCTGGTTTCCGTTTTTCTGTTACAACAATTTACCTGTGTGGGATTTTCTTCCCTTTAAAAACGGAACTGATATTTGCAAAGCCATGGAGAAAGCTCCGGATTACAAACCTGCAAAATATATGAGCTATTTTAAATATAAAAATCTTAAAACCGGAGAATCAAAATCTTTTGACCAGGATCATATGCCCTGGCAGGATACACTTACGTGGAAATATGTGGATGCAGACGGAGAACCTGTTCTTGTAAGTAAAGAAGTTGGTGGAGCAAAGATCAGTTCTTATTCTCTTGTAGATTTTGATGGCAATGTAATTTCAGACAGCCTGCTGCAATCTAAAAAACGTTATTTCCTTTTAGTTTGCTGGGAACTGAAATCGATGGAAAAAAATGCAGCACTCATCAAAAAAATAAATGAATTCTCAACTGCCTGCGAAAAAGAAGGTGTAAAATTCCTTGCCATAACTCATGACGATGATCTGGCCATAAATAAATTTAAGTTCGATAACCAGGCATTGTTCAATTTTGCTCGTTGCGATGATGATGTGACCTTGAAAATGATGATCAGGTCTAACCCCGGCTTAATGCTGTTTAACGGTTGCACAATGGTCAGAAAATGGCATCACAACAATTTCGCGGCTTATTCAGATGTTAAGGATAAGTACTTTAAGTAGGTTTTGTCTTAACTTTTTCAATAATCAGCTAAAAAACAATGTTTTAAGCCAATAATCCAATAATTATTATTTATTTCGTAGGCTTGAATAATACCCCTTTGTGATTAAATATATTCTAAAAAAAATCTCTTACAGTTTTCTGGTCCTTTTTGGGGTAGCAACCATTGTGTTTTTTTTATTCAATATTTTACCCGGCGATCCGGCAGATATTATTCTTGGTCCGCACGCAACGCCTGAGGCAGTAGAAAAAATTCACATAAAACTTGGGTATAACCGCCCCATTTTAACGCAATATGAAATGTATCTGAACGATCTTTCGTTTATTTCTTTGCACAACGGTACTAATCCAAGTTCTCCTATTTTTTTAGACACCGCAAAATATTCGTTCGTAAAACTCTTTCACATTTCTGATGAGAAAGTGTTTGTACTCAAGTATCCGTATTTGCGAAAGTCGTATATAGACGAAGAAAAAGTTTCTGCGGTAATCAAAAGAACGCTTCCTGAAACTATAGTACTTGCATTAAGTTCCATTTTGCTTGCTGCAATTCTTGGTATTGTGCTGGGCGTTTTTGCTGCTTTGTATAAAGATACCTGGGTAGATAAGTGTGCACTCGTATTTTCGGCACTCAATATTTCTTTGCCTTCTTTTGTAAGTGGTTTAATTATAATGTGGGTTTTTGGTTTTGTGCTGCGCGATTATTTAAATTTAAATCACGTAGGTTCATTGTACACCACCAATGATTTTGGTGAGCGCGAACTCACACTTAAAAATTTAATTCTTCCCACTATCACTTTAGGTTTGCGTCCACTTGCCCTTATCGTTCAGTTAACGCGCAGTTCAATGTTAGATGTACTAAGCATGGATTATATAAGAACCGCGCGTGCAAAAGGCGTAGGGTTTGCAAAGGTGGTTTTTAAACACGCTTTAAAAAATGCTTTGAACCCGGTAGTAACTGCAATTTCCGGCTGGTTTGCAGGCTTAATGGCCGGAGCAATTTTTGTTGAGAAAATATTTGACTGGAAAGGAATCGGTTTACAGGTATTTGATGCACTGCTTAAAAAAGATCTGCCGGTTGTAATGGGTGCAACACTTGTATTCGCTACTTTTTTTGTACTGATAAATCTTATAGTAGATATCATTTATAGCTTCCTCGATCCGCGGGTAAGGATAAAGTAAGAGAATTCTTACCCAATCCCCATCAACCCATTTACCCATCTACCAAGCTGTATTTTTCCTTACTTTAGTCTTCTGATTTTATCATATCATGGGAAGACAAAAAATTGTTGCCGGTAACTGGAAAATGAACAAGAATTTTTCTGAAGCAAAACAACTTGCCGAAGAAATTATTTCAAAAAATTCTAAAAGTGAAATTCTTAAAATTATTTTCCCGCCTTTTCTTTACCTGACTGAAATTTCTTTGCTTGCAAAAGAATCCGGAATAAAAACCGGTGCACAAAATTGCAGCGAACATGATAAAGGAGCTTTTACCGGAGAGGTAAGCGCTGCCATGATCGCTTCCTGCGGTGCCACCTATTGTTTGGTTGGCCATTCAGAACGCCGCCAGTATTTTTCTGAAACCAATGCGCAACTAAAAAATAAAATTGAACGTTGTCTTGAAAATAATTTAATTCCCGTTTTTTGTGTGGGAGAAAAATTAGAAGAGAGAAGGGGAGGAGCGCATTTTAAAATTGTAGAAGAGCAGTTGTGTGAAGTGCTCGAAAAATTTTCTGTGGGCGATATTTCTAAAATGATCATTGCATACGAACCTGTGTGGGCCATTGGTAC